>JAJDAH010000027.1 GCA_029261965.1 Polyangiaceae bacterium | reverse complement strand
GGAGCGAGGCGCGAGGCCGAGCTTTTCGAGGAGGCGAGCGGCGGCCTCGGGGGTCGAGGCGGCTTCGACCCAGCGCATGGGTCCGGAGCAGCGAGGACATTTTTCCAGATCCGCTTTGAACACATGTCCCAGAAGCCACGCTCATCGCTTTCGGCCCGGGGGCGCGAGCTCGTTGCCCGTAGAGAAGAG
The DNA here is from genome assembly GCA_029261965.1 of Polyangiaceae bacterium. Taxonomy (GTDB): domain Bacteria; phylum Myxococcota_A; class Polyangia; order Polyangiales; family Polyangiaceae; genus JAJDAH01. The sequence continues at coordinate 5,784 of JAJDAH010000027.1, read as the reverse complement.
GTCGAGCTGATCGCCGGGGGCCGCGGGCGGCCGGTGGCGGGTGGGATCATCGGGAGGGAGACGCTGCTCGCCGCCTGCTGTGAGGCATCGTCCATTTCCGCGGCGAAACGGTCGCGCTTGCGTCCGACCGACAAGGAGCTGGCCAAGGAGTCTCAGCGCCGCCGCCATCTTCGACAAGCCGTTCGACCTCGACGACTCGAGAACCGCGGTCCTTCACTCTGGCACAACCCATCGACGTTCAGCACCTGATCGGTCCATCGGACGGCACGGCGGATGCATCCCGTCAGCCATGACCTTTACGAAGCCACGCGCGTCCGACAAGCTGGGTAGAGACCGCGCTGGCCGCCTGCGCGCAATCCTCCGAACGGGCAGTGCACCCGGCGCCCGCGAGCTCCAGTTCTTGTGCGGCTGGGTCGACGACCCCGTCCTGCTACTGCAGGTCGGGAACCTCCTGTCTCGACGCGCGCGCCACGCCGAGGCGGCGGACATGCTGGGCCGAGCCGGCCGCGGGTTCGCCGAGCGACAGCAATACCACGCTTGCCGAGCCGCCAGCGGGTTCGAAATGCGTCTGAGAGCGGGAGCGCTGCCCAGAGAGCCCTGGCGCTACCTCGAGGCCGGCGTTCGCGTGGCCGATGCTGAACGCACCGGCGGTTTTATTGCCGACGCCGCGGGCACGCTCGAGCGCACCGCACAGGTGCTCGTCACGCACCGCGCGGGAGCGGCCGCCCAGGCGCTGGCGTCCACCGCCGGTGCTTGGAGTCGCGAAGCGCCCGCTTTCGGGCTCGTGCACGGACGCATCCTGAAGAGCCTCGGACTGTTCGACAACGCGGCGACCGCTTTCAGCCGGACGGCGGAGCGAGCCCGGGTCGCGGGGTTGAAAGACATCGCGGACCGAGCGGATCAGGAGTTGCTCGCTTGCCGCCGAGGGCGCGAGTCTCACTCCGAACGCACGATGCCCTCGCTCGCGATGTCCCGAAATGCGACGTCTGGGGTGAAATGGGACAGTCCGCCGACGTCGTAGGGTGGCGGCCGCTCACCCATGCATGTCCCGCGTCGCCGATCGGCCGTGACGAACGGGTAAGAACCATAGTGCGAACTTCACATTCGTGACGCCGCTCGGTGCGTCGAGTGGAGTCCGAGCTTCGCCGGATCGTGTGAGCGTAGTCGGGGGCCGTGTCCAGACACCGGATTCCGCGTTCGAAGGCACCGCAGAGAAGCGCTTCGGCTTCCAATTGCCCGAGACTGCTGTCGCGACCGGCGATGCCGGATGGCATTCGAAGCTGGGCGGTGCCGAGGGCAATGCGAGGGGTGGTCATTCGATGGTTCGTCGGTGGTGCCTATCGGACATTGCTGTCTATCGTGCGCGCCGCGTCACTCGGCTCTTTGCACGCGGCGGCTTGTCGATTCCCGAGGCATCTCTCAGTAGGACGGACATGTCGTGCTGGCGGATCGCACCGTTCGCGGCGCTTCCGATCTTCGCGAAGATGCACCTGCGCTACTTCGAGGAACTCGCGGACAGACTGAAGGTGTTCCACGAAATTCGCGAACCAGAACCACCGGATCCTCGAGAGCACCCTGTCTATCTCGAAGCAGACCGGTGGAGAAAAGTAGCCGGGTGGTCGCTACTGGTCGTTTCGGGTATTCCGCTGAACCTCGTGGCGGTGAGCTCCGTAGCCCTACTGGACGCGTCTCACGTCACAATCCACCCCGAGTGAGAAATCTCCAACCCTCTGGTAGCTGTTTCGTGTCTCGTGGTGCAACGCGTTCGTGCACGAGAGCTCGAACCGGCCTGGGTTTTCCGTGATCGTCCACTGACACTCGCTGTCGACGGTCGGGTCGACGAAATAGAGGTCGTCGTAGAGGCTTGCACAGCTTCCGCTGCCTTCTTGAAAGATGCGCGGCATCTTCATGCTGAACCCGGGCAGGAGGATTTCTTCGCCTCCGATGCTGCCCTCGACGGACTGGATCGGGCCGTAGGTGCCCGGTCCAGGCACGTCCGTGGCCTGGAACCAGAAGAGGTTGGGAGGCGGTGGCGCGGCACGACCGCACTGCTGAGCGAACAAGCCGGTGTTCAACCCGTCATAGACGCCGACCTGCATGTCGACACGCACGGCTCCGAGGCTCTCGTTGAAGAGTATACGACAAGCGTTCGCGTAGCTGTTCGCCCCTCCGTCCCAACCGTCGGGGTCTTCCCACTCGACACGCTTCGTCAGGTCCGACGTACTCGCGTAAGGGCAATCGGTGCGCCTCGTGTAGTCGCACCAGTCCATCGGCCCGTGGAGCCTCGCGGTATCGCCGTCCGACGTGTCCGCCATGACGTCGAACCGTCCTTCTGTGAGAACGCCGTCATCCGGGTTGCCCTCGGTCCGCGTGATTTCGATGCTACCTTCGCGCGACACCCACGTTTTCCCGCCGAACTTGATCTGGAGGGTGGCGGTGTTCGGTTCTGCGAAATTCGTGAGCTCCGGGTCGATGATTTCGAGCTGGTTCTCGAACACGGTGTCCGAGATCAGCGACTGGCAACGATCGGCGAACCGCGTAGTGACGATGTAGTAGCGGGCGAGCGGCCCGCCGAAGGTCATGCCGATGCACTCGACCTCGAAGTCGCGTTCGGTGCCAGCGGTGCCGCCGGCGCCGGCGCTGCCCCCACCAGTGCCGTCGCTGCAGCCCAGCGCGAGACACAGGGCTACGAAGGTACGCTTCATCGCACGTATCCTTGTCGCAGCACGGCGACTTTCCCGCCACCAACGACGTAGATATCTCGTGAGATGTCGCCCTCGCCAAGAGGAGACGTGCGGGCGATCGACGTGTAGTCGTGTCCGAGATCGTATTCGACGCTGCGTCCGTCATCGTACGCGATGGTCAAGCTCTGGCCGGCGAGGGCGAGCGTGCTTGGGGTCGCGGTAGCGCCGTGTCGCGCGACGGAGCGCACTGGAGCCATACTCGCGACGAGCTCCGGGCCCATGGTGAATGTGCCTGCGCCGTCCCCAAGCCAAACCGAGACCTTGGCAGAGTCGGTATGGCCCACGATCACATCCGCCTGCCGGTCTCCATTCGTGTCGGCAATCGCAATCGACGAGGCGGCGTCGGTGGTAAGCATCGCTGTGGAGTCCAAGAGGCCGCTAGCGCCGGATGTGTACAAGACGCGGGCGCCGTCTGGCCCAGCGAGCGCGATACCCGGGCGGCCGGCAACCTGCACGGCCGTGGCTATACCGGTGAAAGCCGTCCCGAGATCGGTCACGGTCGCCGCGCCGAGTAGCGTGCTCGCATCCCCAGCGATCGTGCTGAACCCCCCGCCGCTGTTGATGGTGACCGCGAAGGGCGCCGGGTCCGACAAATCCAGCCTCGCGACGACGACGTCTAGTGGGTTTCCACCAGCCGGAAAGCTCCCGGCGGACGTGAAGGTACCACTCGTCGAGCCTTCGAACACGCTAACCGTGCCCGCGCTGCCGTTCGCCACCAGGATGTCGTGCGTCGAGTCGGCTGTGCCCATGAACCAGAAGGCCAGACCGCTCGGCGAGCCCTCGGTCGGGTAATTGCCGCCGGGCGTGAAAGTCCCATCTCCGTTGCCGTTCAGGACGCTCACACCGGGAGGCGAAGACGTCGCGACGATCAGGTCGTCGTTGCCGTCGCCATTGACGTCGAAAGTGAGCGCGGCTTCCGCAGTGCCAGCGGTGATTTCGAGCGGCAGCTCATAGCCCCCGCAAGCCCCTTCGAGGCACACGCCACTCTCACAGCTGTCGTCGTCGCCGGCGCAGAATTCGCCAAGACCGCATGGAGGGCAGCTCGGGCCGCCGCAGTCGACCGCTGTTTCCCCAAAGTCGTGGACCCCGTTCTGGCATTCGGGGGTCACGTCTGCGCTGGCGAAATCCCAGGTGATCTCGTCGTCCTTGGGAATGGTCGTGAAACCCTCGAACGGGGCGCACTCGTAGCTGACCGTTCCGTCGTCCGCCCTGCTCGACGTCGGAATGTTGGGAAACAGGCACGCTGCAAGCGGCTCGCACACCACTTCGCACTCCGCGCCGACGACGCGGAAGCCCTCGCCGCGGACGACCGTGTCGAAAGACGCGCGTCGGGTGCCGTCAGGACAATCCGCTGAGCACTCGACACCAGATCCACCCGACCCCGACCCCGACCCCGACCCCGACCCCGTGCATGAGGCCGCTAGAGCGGCGATGGCGGCTACGAAAATCGCTGAGCGAGGACCCACTAAACCAGAACTTAGGGTTGTTGCGCACGCGTTGGAAGCGCGAATTCTGCGCTGAGCACATATTCTCACCCGCACCTTAGTCCTCTCCGAGCAGCCTCCGGACGGTCGCGTCGTCTACGGAACGGAGCTGCCGGCTTGGCGGCGAGGTATTCGCGTCACGCTCGAGCGACCAGGCGGAGCGCAGGCAAAGCAAAGGCCTTCGCATTCTCACCTGCTGCCCGGACAGCGTGGGGTGGGCGGCGGCGCGAAGGGCAATCGAAGCTGGAAAAAGGCCCCGAGCGAATCTAGGGCAGCCCCCAGCACCATTACCGAGTGCGGTGGGGGACAGGATCGCATGCATCGACAAAGCGACGAGGCCCATCGCGCCGAGTCCCGGCAGCAAGAGCAAACGATCTTCCGGCATCGGCAGGGTCGCGACGGCGAGGCTGACGATGGATCCCCCGAGGAAGAAGCGAGCGGTCGGTTCACGCCGCAAGAGCGGCCAGAGAATGGAGACGATGGCGACGAGCAAGACGGCTCCACCGCCGACGAGGAGCCAGATGCGGTCGGGGTACAGGGTCTGAAAAAAGTCGGAAGGCGGCGCGCCGAACAGGCCGAGCAGAAGCACGAGGGCTCGCTGGGGTCCTTCGACCAAGAGATCGAGGGGACGAAACACCGGATCCAAATAGATGCCGCAACCGAGCGCCCGATGACCGAGGTCACGGTAGAAGTGAGCCCAGCCGACGGCCACGGCGAGCCAGGGGAGGGGGGCCAGCCACCGAAGGCGTTTGGTGTCGAGGGTCACCGCGTGCACGAGCACGTACGCGAGCGCGCCCAACGCGAGCTCGGCGCCGAGTAGGCCCGCAAGGAAGAACACCGGACCGAGCGCCGCGCCGGGGAGCCAACCGTCGCGGCGCCACTTGTCGTGGAACAGGAGCCCCAACGTGGCGAAGACGGCGGCGACGAGCGCGTTCCGGTTCGCGATCCATCCGACCGTCTGCCCGTGAGCGTCGTCGACGGCGAACATGACCGCGGCGAGACCGGCCACCCACGCCGGCGAAATCCACCGGCGGTAGAGCGCCGTCGCCGTCGCGACGAGCGAGGCGTACCAGAGCAGGCTGTGCGCGTGCATGACCGCCGGCGCGTCGGGCCAGAGCGTGAAATCGAGCAGGTGGGTGAGCGAGCTGAGCGGTCGCCAGAACGAGACCTGGAACCCCTCGAGCACGAGCCACGGCAAGGCGCCGCGTTCGCGGTCGAACATGTTCATGCCCACCATGAGGTGTTTGGGGAGCTGCTCGCGGTGACCGAAGAGGTTCAGCTGGTTAGGAAAGGTGAACTCGGTGGAGGTCGCCAGATCTCGGAAGATCCAGTCCTCGGTCTGAAAGCCGCCGAAGAGCGAGGGCGCGCACAAGAGGACCGAAACCAGCGCGAGCCAGAGCCCGAGTCGCGGGGTTTCGAGGAGGCGGGTCCAGCGCACGCGGGGGATGATAGCTGAGGGGGATTGGGGTCCTGTGTGCGTGTGGTTTTTGGGGGGCAGGGGCGGTGGTGGGCGCGTGGGGAGCTTGCGGGTGGGGCGGCGGGGGCGGGAGCGAGGG
>JAJDAH010000260.1 GCA_029261965.1 Polyangiaceae bacterium | reverse complement strand
GGGGGGAACCTGCCGTCACGACGACGTCGTCCTCGATTCGAATCCCAATGCCCCGATACTGCTCCGGCGCGTCGGAGCTTTCGGCGACGTAGATGCCGGGTTCGACCGTGATGACCATGCCAGGCTCGAGTGGGCGAGGTTTTCCGTCGATGAAGTAACGCCCGACGTCGTGCACATCCATGCCCAGAAAGTGGCTGGTCTTGTGCATGTAGTAGGGTTTGAAGAGGTTTCCGTCGATCGCTTTTTTCACCGTGCCGGACACGATGCCCAGGTCAATCAGACCCCGGGTGATGCGTTCGAGCGCGATCTCGTGAACTTTCTCCAGTGTGGCGCCCGGTCGCGTCGCGTCGATCGCGAGCCTTTGGGCGTCGAGCACGACTTCGTAGAGCTCGCGTTGAGGTTTGGTGAAGCCGCCGCCGACGGGAAAGGTTCGAGTGACGTCCGAAGCGTAGTAGCCGTACTCGGCTCCAGCATCGATGAGTAGGAGCTCGCCGTCCTTCATCTGCCGATCATTTCGCACGTGATGCAGAACGGTCGCGTTTGGACCCGAGCCGACGATCGGCGCGTAGGCGGGGCGCTCGGCGCCGCGGCTACGAAAAATCGAGCGAAGCACGGCCTCGAGCTCGTACTCGTACATGCCTGGCCGCGCCCTGGCCATCGCGGCGACGTGCGCTTCGCGAGTGATCTCGGTTGCCCGCGCCATACGCGCAATCTCGTTTTCCGATTTCACGAGGCGGAGCTCGTGCACGACGACCGCCGGGTCGACGATCTCGGTGGGGAAAATCTTCCCCTGCTTGGCCCCGACGCGAGCACGTTCGATCCCTGCGAACAGCAGCTCGTCAAATGCTCGATTTCGCCCGACGCGCGCGTACACGCGTTGATGACCTTCGAGCAGCGCGGGCAGCTCTTTTTCGAGGGCCGAGGCGGCGTGGGCGACGTCGGCGCCGAATCCCGATACCGCGCCTTCGACTCCCGCACGCGGCCCGTCCCACACCTCGCGCTCGGGATCCTTCGGGCGGACGAATAGGACCATCTTGTCTCGGGTCAGAACGAGCGTGCTCTCGGGTTCATCGAAACCCGTCAGATAGAACAGGTCGGAGTCTTGGCGGTACTCGTGCTCGACATCGTTGTTTCGAATCGCCACCGGCGCCGAGGGGACGATGAGCGCCGCCTCGCCGATCGCTTCTCGCACCGCTTGGCGGCGCGTTCGGTGCTCGGTCGACATCTGGGTCATCTTATTCGCTCAGGCTCCCTACCACCCCCACGCCGAACACCCGCTCGAGCGGAATGTGCCCGGGAGGTTTCGTTTTGCTTTCTCCGTAGTCCCACGGATACACGGGTTTTTCAGCCCCGACTAGGCTGCGGAGAGTTTCCAACATAGTCACTTGGGGGGAACAATATCGAAGGCTCAAAAGGCGTTGATTCCGCCCTGGAAACAACGGCTTCGAGTCCAATTTCAGTGGTTGGGTCTGTGGCAAGCAGAAAGCGCCGGGAAGGCGTCCGCGTGCTCATCGTGGACGACCACCCGCTCATGATTGAAGGTCTGCGTCGTTATTTGAATCCACGACGAGACATCGAGGTGGTGGGACATGCCACCAACGGCGAGGAAGCGCTCTCGCTAGCCCGGGCCGAGAGTCCGCACGTGGTCTTGATGGATGTCGACATGCCCCGCATGTCGGGCATCGAGGCGACCCGACGGCTCGCGGCCGCATGCCCCGACGCGCGCGTTATCGCGCTCACGGGGCAGGGCATGGAGTACGTGGACGAGATGCGTGCGGCAGGTGCGTGGGGCTACCTCGTCAAGACGGAGCACCCCATCGAAGTCGCGCGAGCAATCCTCGCGGTCTCGAAAGGTACGCGGCTTTTCGAGAAGCGTGATGCGCCGACCCCCTCGTCGGACGAGCCGGATCCCAGTGTCCTGACCCCACGCGAACGGCAAGTGCTCGTGCTCATCGCGCAAGGCAAGTCGAACAAGGAAATCGGTCAAAATCTCGGCATTGGCGTTCGCACTGTCGAGACGCACCGCGAGAACCTGACGCGGAAGCTACGCGTGCGGGGGGCGGCGGCCCTCACCAAGTGGGCCATTTCGCACAAACTCGTCGACATCGGGAACTGAGCCCCGCGAACGGTGGGCGTCAAGCGCGGATCTTCACCGCGCTCGGTGCGATGCGCGCTTCGAGCGGCAACCGTCCCGGGGTCTCTCCGTCCATGTCGATGAGAACCTCTCCCCAAGGATGCAAGGGTTCGGCTTTCACGACGCTGCCTCGAGCGACGTGAACCCCGCGCGAGCCGGGGTGGGTACCCTGATAAATCTTGTGGGCGAGCGCGATGCCCTGGGTTCGGGTCATGTCGTAGAGGGCCACGATGTCGAACGCGCCGTCCGAGGGGTCGGCGTCTGGCGCGATTTTCATTCCACCTCCGAAGTAGCGGCCGTTGGCGATCGCGACGTTGACGATGGGGCCTTCGAGCACGGTCTTGCCGTCGACGCGCATCACGACCGGCGCGTTCTTGTAAGACATCATCGCCCGAAAGGTACCGAGCAGGAACGCGGCGCGGCCCCCCATCCACTTCGGACCGTCGTTGACCAAGCGGTCGGTCAGCCCTCCGAGGCCAAAGCTGGCGATGTTGATGAACGCTTTTGTGACTTTGCCCCCATCGTTGCCAGTCGCTCGGAGAATTCCGAGGTCGATGGCGCGGGGCTTTGCGGTACGAATGCGCTCCACCGCGTCTTCGACGGAGGTCGAAAGGCCGAAAGTCTTTCGAAAATCACCACCTGTCCCTGCCGGGATGAGGGCCAAATCTGGTCCGCCAACCGGATTGCCCTCCTCGTCGATGAATGCCTGGCTGGCTTCGTTTACCGTGCCGTCGCCGCCGACAATCGCGCAGACTTCGATGCCGTCCCTCCCGGCTTCGCGGACGAGTCTCGTGGCGTCTCCGGGCCCGCGGGTCTCGGTGATTTCGTGCTCGAGCCCGGCACGGTGCAGGGCCGCGGATATGCGCGGGATCCGTTCGGCGGCAGCTCCGGCACCCGCGGTGGGGTTCACGACGACGCGGATTTCCATGGTGTTCTCTGCGGGTCTGGCCGACCGGGAGACTTGGCTATCACACCGCGGCGGGACCGGAAACGGAGGAGGCGAGCAGGCCGCCCGATGGCCCCAGCCATCCGGCCCCGGACGACCGCACCGACGTTTTTTGGCTAACTCCCGCTTGACGACATGCTCCACCCAGTTATCGTGCCTTTTCCAGGCCGACGCTCGAGTGGGGGAGAGGCCCACTCAGTTCGGGATTTGAAGGCAAACAGTTCATGGCGACCGAAGACGGATGCAAACTCTTCGTCGCGGGCCTAGCTGACTCGATCGACGAAGACGTTCTCAAACAACTCTTCGAGGCGGCGGGTGGAACTGTCGTCGACGTCAGTCTGCCGAAGGATCGAGCTACGGGGCGCCCGCGTGGCTTCGGGTTCGTGACGCTCTCTTCCGAAGGCGAGGCGACCAGCGCGCGCAACGAGCTCGATGGGTCGATGCAGGCGGGACGCAGCATTTCAGTGCGTCCCTTCAGCTCCGAGCCCCCCAAGAGAGATGCAAAGGGCGACGCGGGCGGCGGCGACGATCGCACGGTTTACGTGGGCAACCTGCCGTACCAGGCCACCCAAGCCGACGTCGAGCAGCTGTTCGAGAAGGCCGATGCGGGCCCGCTCGTGCGCATCCACTTGCCGAACGGCCCGGACGGTCGAGCGCGCGGCTTCGCTTTCGTCACGATGGGAAGCTCCGATGCGGCGAGCTCCGCCGTGGACGCGCTTCAAAACGCCGACCTCGGCGGCCGTCGTCTCGTGATCAACATCGCCCATCCGAGGGGCGAGCGACCGCCCCGTCGTGAAGGTGGTCCACCGCCGGACCGCTCGGGGCCGCGCGATGCCGGTGGTGGCGGCGGCGGCAGTCGCGGCGGATGGGCCGGTGGCCCGGCGCCTGATGAGCCTCGTCGTACGTTCGACGCTCGCCGACGAGAGTCGGGCGGCGGTGGCGGTGGTTTCCCCAGCGGTGGCGGCGGCGGCGGCGGTGGCGGCGGTGGCGGTGGCGGTGGCGGTGGCGGCGGCGCGGGCAAGCGCGGCAAGAAGCGACGTGGCGGCGGCGGGCAAGCGCGAACCAAGCGCGACGATCGGGGCGACGGCGGCGACCGCATCGATTGGAAGAAAAAAGACTGGGACGCGGATTGACTTCGACCATCTGAAGCGCGAGGCGCAGCCGCGCGTTCGTTCGATAACCGCCCAGGATCCAACGACTTCCCGGCCAGATCCCACCCCCCGCCGGGGTTTGGGGTCACGGGCCCCCGAGGCTGAATTGCGCCGTTTGTCGGCTGCGTGCTACGAAGAGCGCCCTGCCGTAGGCCGCTTGCGGGGCAATTTCCGGGACTTTCGTTCGAAGAGTCACGACACCCCCTCGCCCCGCCGACGCGGCGCACACCGCCATGATTTTCGACTGGTTATACGGCCTGTTCTCGAACGATCTGGCCATCGATCTCGGCACGGCCACGACGCTCATCTACGTGAAGGGCAAGGGAATCGTCAGCTGTGAGCCGTCGGTCGTCGCGGTTCAACGCGATTCGCGCGGCGACAAGAAGGTCTTGGCTGTCGGTCGCGAGGCCAAGGAGATGCTGGGACGGACGCCGGGTAACATTCAAGCGATCCGGCCACTTCGGGACGGAGTCATCGCCGACTTCGAAATCACCGAGGCGATGCTTCGCTATTTCATCGCCCGAGCTCACCAGCGGCGCACCCTCGTCAAACCCCGGATCATCATCTGCGTCCCGTTCGGAATCACCGAAGTGGAGAAGCGGGCGGTGAAAGAGAGCGCCGAAAGCGCCGGGGCCCGAGAGGTGTATCTCATCGAAGAGCCGATGGCCGCCGCCATCGGCGCGGGGCTGCCGATCACCGAGCCGAGTGGCAACATGGTCGTCGACATCGGTGGCGGCACCACCGAGGTTGCCGTCATTTCGCTCGCGGGCATCGTGTACTCCCAGAGCGTTCGCGTGGGCGGCGACAAGATGGACGAGGCGATCGTCGCCTACATGAAGCGGAAGTACAACTTGGCCATCGGTGAACAGACGGCCGAGCGTATCAAGATGACCATCGGCAACGCGTACGAGCTCGATGAGCAGGTCACGATGGAGGTCAAGGGTCGAGACATGGTCGCTGGCATCCCCAAGACCGTGGTCGTGAATTCGGATGAAATTCGCGAAGCTCTGGTGGAGCCCACCAACGCCATCGTCGAGGCGGTGTTGACGGCGCTCGAGCGAACACCTCCGGAGCTGGCAGCGGACATCGTGGACAAGGGGGTCGTTCTGACCGGCGGCGGCGCATTGTTGAAGAATCTCGACGTGTTGCTCCGCGAGGAGACGGGCCTGCCGGTCATGGTCTGCGACGATCCGGTCAGCGCTGTCGTGCTCGGCAGCGGAAAAACTCTCGACCACATCGAGCTACTCAAGGAAGTGGCGGTGGCTTGAGACCGCTAGGTTGAATCGTGGGTCCATTTCGCCGCTATCGAGACACCTTCGTCGTCGTCGTACTGCTGGCGGTGCCGTTTTTCGTCCTTCGGGCGAACATTCGCAAGCCCGAGAACATGACCGCCGTCGACAAGGTGGTCATGCGCGTCGCCGCGCCCGTCCAGTACGCGTCGGCGGCGATCGCTCGCGGCATCACGAGCCTGGTCAGCGACTACGTGTACCTAGTCGACGTCAAGCAGGACAACAACAAGCTCGCGTATGAGAACGCGCGGCTGAACGCTCAAGTGCGAGAGCTGGAGGCCGCCCGAGCAGAGAACCGGCGCTTGCGGAAACTCTTGGGTTTGCGCGAGTCGCTTCCGACGGAGGCGGTCAGCGCGGTTGTGATCGGCAAGGACACGACGGAATACTTTCGCGTCGCGCACCTGACGATCGACAAGCCGCGAGCAGCCGTCAGACCGAACATGCCGGTCATCTCGGTCGACGGAGCCGTGGGTCACGTGCTCCGAGTGTCCGGAGAAAAAGTCGACGTCAAGCTCACGGTCGACAGCGGGTTCGGAGTCGACGTGAGTGTCGAGCGCACCGGCGCGCGGGGCTACGTTCGTGGTGTCGGCGACCGGTCGCGGTACCTCGTGCGCGTCGAATACGTTCAACGAACCGACGAAGTCGACGTCGGAGACCTGCTCTTGACCAGCGGAAAGGGATGTCGATTCCCCAAGGGTGTGCCCGTCGGGCGCGTCACCAAGGTCGAGAAACGCGATTTCGGCATCTATCAAACGGTCGAAGCGGAGCCGACCGTCGATTTTTCCCGCCTGGAAGAAGTGCTCATCGTTCTGACCGACACCAAGGACTGCGAGCCCCAGCGCGAGGCAAAACGCTGAGGGGGTACGGTGCGTAACGCAGCGTTTCTGGCAGTCGGCGTGTTCTTGATCCTGGTTCAGGCGAACTTGTATCGAGTGCTCGCTCCCCTCGGTGCCGTCGTCGACGACAGTCTCGGCACCAGCATGCTGCACGGCGCCACGCCCAGCCTCGTGTTGCCGCTAATCATCTTCCTCGGAGTCCACGAGCCTTCGATGGGCCGCGGTGCGCTGCTCACCGCCGGCATCGGCTATTCGCTCGATCTGTTCGCCTCCGCGCCGGTCGGACTGTTCACGTTCGTGTCGGTAGCCATTTTCGTGCTGGCGCGCGCCGCCGGAGTCCGCCTGACGGCCCAGCACTGGGTCACGCAGGCATCATTGGCCATGGGTTTTGCCGTCGTCGAAGGCGCGATCGTGCTCGTGCTCTTGGCGATCTTCGGCTCGGACGCGCAGCGCCCCCTCGAAATGTTCACCGTCGTGCCCGCGCGCGCCGTGTCGACGGCGATATTTTCACCGTTCGTTTTCAAGCTGGCTCAGAGACTGCACACCGGCAGCCTCAAGACCCCCGAACCCGTCGAAGGCGCTCCCCGGTGATGGAGGCCATGCGGTGAGTGTCCTCGTCCAGCGTTCCGACGTCGGCGAATTTCGACGCCGATATCGCTGGATGGTCTTGTTCGCCATTGCGACCTTTCTCATCCTCGGCGGCAAGCTCGTCCAGCTGCAGCTCGTGGAGGGTGAGCTCCACGAGTCCCAAGCTCGTCGCAACATCATCCGCAAGATCAACTTGGCGACTACCCGCGGCGTGATTCGCGACGCTCATGGCAAGGTTCTGGCGGCGAATCGGCCTTCCTACAACGTCTACATTGCGCCCGAGGTCATCGATATGGAGCAGACGTGGCCTCGCGTCGCCCAGCTGATGGACCTCGGAGAGGTCGAGGCGACGATCCTGGAAAAGAAGATCCGCGACGTCCCGCTCTCTCGGCGCTCGCAGCAGATCCTCCTGAAGGTCGATGTCGACCGAGACGTCCTGGCCAAACTCAAGACGCACGAAGCCGAGCTCCGCGGAGTGGAGATCGGTCCCGTCCCGGTGAGGTACTACCCCTACGGTGACCTGGCGGCGCAGATGATCGGCTACATGCGGGAAGTCGACCAGGAGACGCTCTCGACCTTGCGCAATAGAGGCTACCGCTCTGGGGACAGGCTCGGGGCGATTGGAGTCGAGCGTCGGTGGGAGAGCTACCTCAAAGGGCAGCGTGGCTGGCGCAAGATCGTGCGTGGGGCAATCAAGCGCCGGAACCTGGCCGAGTTCGAGGACCGTTATCTCGGCGATCCTCGCAAGCTCGAGCCCATCCCGGGACGCGATATCTCGCTCACGATCGACATCGAGCTCGTCAAGAGTCTCGAGCGTGCCATGCGCGGTCACCTCGCCGGCGCCGTCGTCGTCGTCGACGTGCGCACGGGTCGCCTGCTCGCGGCGTTGTCCAAACCGAGCTTCAACCCGAATGTGGTTTCGGGAGGGAGCGGTAAGCGCGCCGTGGTCGACGCGTTTCGTAGGCTATACAACGATCCGCTCAAACCGACCCTCGACAAGACGATGAGCGCTGCCTATCCACCGGGCTCGACGTACAAGCCGTTCAGCGCGCTGGCGGGCCTCGAAAAGCGGCTCATTCATCCACAGAGTCAAGTCGACTGCCGAGGTGGGTACCAGCTCGGAAAACGATACTTTCGGTGCACCGGCGTGCATCGTCACGTCAACTTGCACGAGGCGATCGTGCAGTCTTGCAACACCTATTTCTACGCTCTCGGTGAAAGCATAGAGATCGACTTGCTCGCCAAGGTGGGCATGGACTTCGGCTTTGCGGTCAAGACAGGGCTCGGCCTGAACCCGGAAGCGCGGGGCCGCATGCCAACTCGTGGTTGGTATACGAAGCGACACAAGGGACGCTTCGTTCGGGGTTTCACGCTCAACGCCGCGATCGGCCAGGGGGCGAGCACCGTCAACGTGCTCCAACTGGCCCTCGCCTACGCCGCCTTGGCTAACGGTGGCACGCTGTACCAGCCGCAGGTCGTGCGCAGCATCGAAACGAGCGATGGCACGATCGTTCAAGAGTTTCCGCCGCGAGTCCGGCGCCTGGTCAGCGCGCACCGCGAGGACCTCGGGCGGGTGAAAGACGCCCTGGTCGGGGTCGTCAACGAGAGAACCGGGACGGCGTATCAGGAGAGGTTCGAGGGAATCGACATGGCCGGCAAAACCGGCACCGCCCAGGTGACCCACGTGACGCCTCGCGGCGTCGACCCTGACAAAATCTGGTATTTCAACCGAGACCACGCTTGGTTCGCCGGGTACGCGCCGTCGGTCTCGCCGGAAATCGCGATCGTGACCCTCATCGAGCACGGCGGCGCCGGCGGCAAGAACGCCGTGCCAGTGACCATGCGTGTCGTGCGCGACTGGCTCAAGCTCAAGGCGAAGCGATTGGCGACCCGCGCGGCCGCGCGAAACGCGCGAGAGAGCGGACCACTGTGATCCGGAGCGAGAGCCTCACTGCCCGAGTTCGGGAAAACTTCGATTGGACACTCTTCTTGGCGATCGTCGCAGTCGCCATTTTGGGGGTGGTCAATCTTTACAGCGCAACGAGCCCCTATGTGGACGACCCGCACCGCGCGGGCCTCGCGGATGTCTACGTGTCGCAGGTCTACTGGCTGGTGGTGGGGGTGTTGCTGGGTACGCTCGCTTGGGCGATCGACTATCGGAACTTCGAACGACTCGCGTATTTCCTGTATGCCGGAGGTGTCTTCGGGCTACTTCTGGTGTTCGTGCTCGGGGAGGGCATCCGCGGAGGAACGCGTTGGATCAAGATCGGTAGCTTCACGCTCCAGCCGAGTGAATTCATGAAGATCTTGGTGGTCTTGGCGATAGCCAAGTATCTCCACGACGATCCGAAGACCGAGCCTCGCACGCTCGCCGACCTGGCTCCAGCGGCCCTGTTGACCGTTCTCCCGGTCGTGCTCGTCATGAGTCAACCGGATCTCGGAACGAGCCTGGTTTACGCGCTGACGGTCGTGACGATGCTCGCCATGGCGAAGATCCGAGGGCGGAGTCTCGCCTGGTTGGCCGTTGGCGGCGGAGCGCTGTCGGTGGTTTTCTGGAAGTATCTGCTCCGCCCGTATCAAAAGGGGCGTATCGACAGCTTCCTCAACCCCGATGCGGACGTGACCGGAGCCGGGTACCACGCGTTTCAGTCCCGAACCGCGATCGGCAATGGCCGACTCTGGGGCGACGGGTACCTTCAGGGGACGCAAAATCAATTCGGGTATCTACCCGACCAGTATTCGGACTTTCCCTTCGCCGTGTTCGCCGAGGACTGGGGGTTTGCCGGCGCTGTGGTGTTGCTCGCGATCTACTGTTTCGTGTGCATCTGGTCGGTGCACATCGCGTCACAGGCGAAAGACCGTTTTGGGGCCGCGGTGGCGGTGGGGGTCGGCGCGACGTTCTTCTGGCACACATTCTTCAATATCGGCATGACCGTGGGCCTTCTTCCGGTCGTCGGAATCACTCTGCCGCTATTTTCCTACGGTGGCTCGAGCGTGGTGACGATCTTGGTGGGTTTCGGGCTGCTGATGAATGTGTCGATGCGGCGCTGAGCTGTCGTTGGAAAGTCCCGCGAAACGGGAGAGGCCTCGGTGTCGAAACCAGGTCAGACCGTCAGCTCACGGTTTTCGAGAGGAACGAGCCGCGCGCGTACCAGGAAACGAGGGCCAACCCTGCCACGGTATTGAGCCCCGCCATCACGGCGAACGCCCTCGATGGATCGGGCGAGCTCGCTGCCGCCAGCGCCACAGCGGGCACGCCCACGAGCCAGTACGTGGCGCCTTCGATGTACATGGAAGGAAGTGTATCGCCCGCGCCGGTCATGGCCTGCGAGAGCACACCGCCGACGCCGAGCATCGCGTAGCTGGTCGCCACCCAGACGAAGTACCGACGGCCGTGTTCGACCACATTGGGTGTCGGGTCGAACACGGCCACGAGCTCGGCCGGGAAAACGAGGTATAGGGCGATGAGCACCGCAAGCGTTGCCAAAGCGTAGCCGGAAGCCAGCCAACCCGATCGTTTTGCGCGCGACCGCTGACCCGTCCCTAGGTTCATCGCGACATACGTCGCTGCGGCGGAGCCCCATCCGAGAGCGATGAAAAGGGCGAACATTTCGAACCGCAGGCAGATGCCGTAGGCGCTCAAGAGCGATTGATCGCTCTCGGTGGTGAAGTAACGGTTGAGCACCGCCATGAAAGCGAGAATGGCGCCGATGTGCAGGAGCTGCTGGATACTCGATGGCCAACCGACCGAGACTAGCGCTTTGACGTCTGCTGTGTGGAGGCGTCGTACGTGTGGACCCAGCGGCCCGGTCAATCGAACGATCATTACGATGCCGACTAGGGCCGGGAGGGTGCGGCCGGCAACCGTGGCGATCGCGGCACCGAGTAGACCGAGTCGCGGAACATCCAGCATGGCACCGATTGGCTCGACCCAACCGAAGCCCGTGGGGTAGGGGCCTTGGCCGTAGATCAACAGCACGTCGAGCACGACGTTCAGCAGGTTGCCGAAGACGAGCATGCCCGCCGAAGCCCGCGCCGCGCCGAGCGACCGTAGGATCGCGCTCGTTTGAAGGAGGAGCAGGATCGAGTACGTGCCTCCGACGATGACCTCCAAGTAGGGTACGGCGAGCTCGCGCGCCCGTCCTTGGGCACCGAGGACTCCTGTCACGAAAGCGTCGGCGCCGAAGACACCGAGCGCGCCAAACAACACGGAGAGAAAAACGACGAGGAGGAGCGATTGTGCGACGGCCCGCGAGACGCCCTCTTGGTCCCCCCGAGCTTGCCGACGGGCGACGACCGCGACGGTGGCGACGGAGATCCCGTTCGACAGAATTCCGAACACCGCGTTGGCCATGTCGCACATCGCGAGCGCCGCCAGGGCAGGCGTGGCCTCTTCGAGGCGACTGACGAGCAGCATGTCGACGACGTTGAATGTCGCGTAGAGCGCCATGCCCAGCGCCAAGGGTGCTCCGAAGCTCCATACACCGCTTCGAAGCGCGCCCTCGGTCACTCGCTGGACGGTGGCGGCGCTCTTCGACATCGACTCGGGCTGTATCGCAGCGATGCCGAAGCGCGCCAACGCTCCGCAGCAGCGGCCGACGACAAAGGCGCAACATCACCTCCCGAGTGGCATGGCCAGGAGACTACGCATGCTCAGGCGACCAACTGGGTTGGTGCGGCGTCGGTAACTGTGATTCGGTCCATCTGACAGACCCGCGACTTTCGAGTGATGTGGCGTCGTAATTTCTCCTTGGCCCGCGCTTCGAGCTGTCGAACGCGCTCGCGAGAGACGCCCATCATCCTCCCGCGCTCCGCCAGGGACAGCTCGTCTTCCGCGGCGGCCATGAGGCGCCGCTCGACGATGGTTCTCTCCCGGTCGTCGAGGCACGCGAGGGCAGCCGCGACTGCCTGGCCCCGTTCATGCTCGAGCTCGTGCTCGGCGAAGACGTCCTCTTGAGTCGGGTCGGTCGATGCCATCGTGTCCAGCAGGGTGGTTCCACTGTCGCTGAAGGCCGGCGTGTCCAGCGCGATGTCGCGACTGTCGAGACGCTCGAGCATCGCCTGCAGGACCCCTGGCGTCACACCGAGGCGCTGGGCGAGAGCACGGTCCGCTTCGGGGCCTTCACCGTGCAGGTTGATCGCTCGGGCCCGTTCGCGGCGCAGTTTGAAGAAAGTCTTCGAACGCAGGGCGGGGGAGCCGGCGCGCACGATGCTCCAATTTCCGAGAGCGGTTTCCACGATTCGCGCGCGGATCCAGAAGGTGGCGTAGGTGACGAAGCGAAAGCCTCTGTCCGGATCGAACTTGTCGAGCGCCTTGAGCAAGCCGAGGTTGCCCTCCGCAATGAGGTCCGACAGCCCGACTTGGTAGCTTCGATACTTGAGTGCGAGCACGACGACGTACCGCAGGTGCGCGGATACCAGCTCGTCGGCCGCCTGGCGGTCCCCTCGGTCGCGCCAACGTGTCGCGAGCTCGCGCTCGCGCTCAGCACTCAATCGTGGGATTCGATTGACCCGGCGCATGTACCGAGAAAGCTCTTGTTTGGGTTCGTGAATCATGACGTCACCTCTTTGGGCTGAGGCTGGATCGGGCAAGCGTCGTCGCAGCGGCGGCCGGTCAGCGCGAGGCGGTTGGCGGCGAAACGCTCGTAGAAGAAGTCGAGAACGATCGAGATCGGTCGCCAGCGGCTGAACCGCACGGCGCGCTCGAAGCCCACGGCGGCGTACAGTTGTCGGAAGACCTCGACGCCGGTCACCCATGTCCCGTCGGGCATGCGCCCGTGAATGCGTCGCATCAGTGTGCTGTGGTCAGTGCCGAGCTCGGCTGCGTCGAACTCACGTTGCGTGATGTCCGTCAGACGAAGCCTGTGCGCCGTGTCCAGTCGGCGGAGCATCGAAATCTCTCGGCGGCAGAGCGGGCATTCGCCGTCGAAGAACACCTCGAAGGCGAAGTCGGTGACGCTGTTCCTTGTTTGCATGTGTACCATATATGTCTTAGACAACAACAGGTCAAGTGAAAAAGGTGCATTTGTCTAGGACATGAAATTATCCCGCAAATTCGCAAGGTTAGCGTGGGGTTCGGCTCATGCCGTGTCCGTCGGGATCGGCCGGCGAGCGACACCATCCGGAAGCGCGTGCCGAGCCGCGACGCTGGGGTCAGCGCGCGAGAAGGACGGCGTCGAGCTCTGCCCAGGTCTGCACGCGGCGGGTTCTGGCGCCGGTCAGGCGCACGTTGGTCGCGCCCGATCCTCCGAGCCACACCTCGAAATCGTCGGGGAGAAGCCGAAGCAAATCCCGAAGGTGAGCTGCGGTTTCCACCGGCGGAGCTCCGACGGAGATGGAGATCCCGACGGCTCTTGCGCCCAAGGCCTGAGCGGCAGACGAGATCTCCTCGACGGGTGCATCGACACCGAGCAGCCGCGGAGTCGCGCCACCCATCGCGAGGTACAACGCCACCATTTCTATTCCGATCCCGTGCAGCTCGCCAGGCAGTGTCGTCAAAAGAACAACTGGCCCGGTGGCGGAGTCCTCGTAGGTCGACAGCAAAAGGCGAAGCTGGGTCGACAAGGTTGCGGCGAGAAGGTGCTCGTGGCGTACGCCGAGCTCGCCGGCTTCCCACGCCGTGCCGACGGAGCTCACCAGAGGCGCTGCCACATCAGTGACGAAACTGAGCGGTCCGAGAGTCGCGACGGCCTGGCGCATCTTCTTGCGTACATCGTCCGCATCGTCGTTTTTCAGCGCCTCGACAAGCTCTTCTACCTTCGGCGTACGAGGGACATCTTGCTCCGCGAGCTCCACCGACCGATCGAGCGCTTCACGCAGTACCTCCGGCGGCTTCCCGATCGCTTCGCCGGGTCGGTAGCCTTCCCGGAGCGCCCGTGCCACGAGCCGCAATCGATCAATCTCTGCGCTGGAATAGGCTCGAACTCCCGCGCTCGTGCGCTCGGGTTTCGGGAATCCGTAGCGGCGCTCCCACATGCGCAGGGTGTCCGCGGCGACACCCGTCAATCGCGAGGCAACTCGGATAGACACACCGCCGGTGGGGTCGGGGGGATCGGCGGGCATCATCATGGATCTACTTCAGATATGCGGACGCTGCTGTATCGACGTCAACCCGCGGATTTCACCGTTGTCATGCCCGAGCGGGGCTGAAATGCGCACGGGGCGGCTCATCGAGCCGCCCCGTGACACGGCTCGGTCAACTACTCTGCCGGGGGCAGGAGCACTCCGTCGATGACGTGGATCACGCCGTTCGAAGCGAGCACGTCGGTCTGGGTCACGGTGACCGAACCGTTGAGCACGACTTTGCCATCCACGATCTCGATGCCGACGTCCGCGCCGTTCACTGTGGTTGCCGAGGTGAGTCCGACGACGGTTTCGGCTCGTACCTCTCCGGCGACGACGTGATAGGTGAGGATGTCGGTCAGCTGGCCGCGATTCTCCGGCATCAGCAACGTGTCCAACGTGCCGTCCGGCAGGGCTTCGAACGCGGCGTCGACTGGCGCGAATACCGTGAAGGGGCCGTCGCTTTCGAGGGTCGACACCAGGTCGGCGGCTTTGATGGCCGCAGCCAGCGTGTTGAAGGAGCCAGCCGACGTGGCGACTTGTAGAATGTCGCCGGGGCCCCCGACCATGGTCGGCTCGGTCGAGCCGTCGTTGTCGGAACCACATCCAACGAGGGCGAGTGATGCAGTCATGACTCCTGAAATGATGAGATTCTTGGTGAGTTTTGACATCGAGCTTCTCCGGAACGGTTTGAAGGAAGGTGCAACCCTTCTGTTTGAGCGATTCTCGAGAGCAACCCAGTTGCTCCCTACGGACCTTTGTTTAGGGACCGTCTAGGACGCCGCAACCCGCCAACTTCGGGTCCACGTGCGGCGCGATCCGGTGCGCGCGGACCGGCGTCATGCGCGCGTGAGGGTCGTAGGCGGTCGCGAGCGTTCTCGGCTCACTCGACGCGAAACAGATCTTCGAGGTCGTCTTTGGTGAGCTTCTTCGCTCCCCCGGCGTCCTCGGTCAGCACCGCGTTGAACAGGTCCTTCTTCTTCTGCTTGAGCTGGAGAATCTTTTCTTCAATCGTGCCCGCCGCCACGAGTCGGTAAACGTTGACGACCTTCTTTTGACCAATGCGGTGGGCGCGATCCGAGGCCTGATCCTCCACCGCCGGATTCCACCAGGGGTCGAAGTGAATCACGGTGTCGGCGGCGGTCAGGTTCAGCCCGGAGCCACCGGCTTTCAAGCTGATGAGAAACACGGGAATCGTTGGATCGTTTTGGAAGCGGTCGATGTGGGCGGGGCGATCCGTCGTGCTCCCATCTAGGTATTCGTATTTGATGCCATCATCGTCGAGGGCTGCTCGAATGAGCTTCAACATGGATACGAACTGGCTGAAAATGAGAACCTTGTGCCCGCCAGAGTAGACCTCGTCCACGAGCTCGCGCACCGCGGCAAGCTTGCCGCTGTCCTCGTTGGTGAACTCTCGGGGCAAGCCGAGCAGTCGGGGATCGCACGCTGCTTGGCGTAGTTTCGTGAGTCCGGCGAGGATGTGAATCTGGCTCTTGGCCACGCCGCTCTTTTCGACTTCCCCCATGACCTGGGCCCGGACTTCGCGAAGGACCTGGGTGTAGACGGCGCGCTGGTCCGGAGCGAGGTCGATGAGCTTGTCGCTCTCGATCTTCGCGGGCAGATCCTTGGCGACCTCGTTTTTGGTCCTCCGAAGGATGAACGGGTGGATCGCGGCGCGAAGCCGCGCCGCTTTTTTGGAGTCGCCCTGGTCGATGGGGCGCGCGAACTTTTCTTCGAACTTTTGCAGCGGGCCGAGCAATCCGGGGCTGACGAAGTCGAAGATGCTCCAGATTTCGCTCAATCTGTTTTCGATCGGGGTGCCGGTGAGCGCGAGTCTTCGCGCGGCGTTGAGCTCTTTCGACGCGTGGGCGGTCGCGCTCATGGGGTTCTTGATGGCCTGCGCTTCGTCGAGGATCGCGTAGTCGAGCTTGAGCTTCTTTAGAATCTCGATGTCCCGTCGGAGCAGCGTATAGCTAGTGATGATGACGTGGGTGTCATCGAGTTCGTCGATTTGGTCTTTGCGGGCGGCGCCGTGCCACAGGGTGGTTGTCAGAGCCGGACCGAATCGCTCGATTTCTCGGGCCCAGTTCGTGACGACACTGGTTGGCGCCACGATGAGCACCTGAAGTTTCTTCCGGTCCTTTTCCGCTTTCAAGGAGAGCAACAGAGCGATTGCCTGGACGGTCTTGCCGAGGCCCATGTCGTCCGCCAGCACGCCTCCCGAGTTGAGGTCGTGCACGAACCGCAGCCAGGACAGCCCTTGCTCTTGGTAGGGCCGCAGAGTGGCCTTGAGGCCGCGAGGCTTCTTGATCTGCTTGATCGAATCAATCGAATGGAGTTTTTCGAACAGTTGCTTGGTACCAGCCGACACGGTCTGATTGTTCGTGTGCTCGAGCAGCTCTTGGAGTCGGCCGGCTTGACTGAGTGGCAGTCGCCCGGCTTTGCCCGCTGCTGACATGAGCTCGACTTCGCGATCGATCATGGCTTGGAGCTTGTCCCCGTCGAAAGGCGCAAAGGAGCCGTCGGAAAGCTGGACAAACTTCTTGCCGGCGCCCAAGCAACGCTGCAGCTCTTCGCGGTCGACGCCGACGCCTTCGCTCTCGTAGCTGATCTTCACCGTCAGCCAATCCATCCCACTCGAGACTCGCGCGTTGATCTGAATCGGTTTGCCGCGAACTTGGGTGTCGACCAAGTTCTCAGGAACGAAGAGATCCCAGTCTTCGGGCAGGGAGCCGACCCCTTCGGACCAAAACTTGATGGCCTGCTGGCCCTCGGCGACGAACAGATTGCCGCTCTCGTCTCCGCGCAACCCGAGCTCGAGCAGTAGCTCGACGGCGTTTTGCTGGCCGGCGATGTCGGTCCGTATGCACTTGGCGCGCTTTTGCCCCTCCTCGGGCGGGGAAATGATGATCGGCGGTGCGAGCCCGTCGGCCCGTACCTCGACCTCGATGTCGCCGTAGGCGGCCTTGAGCGAGACCTCGGCTTCGACGAGCGAGCCCGTGGCGCGCATGCGAAAGGTGGGCTCGAGGTCGACGACCTCCGCGACCTGGCTGAGCTCGGGCAGCTCGGCGCCGACTTCGATGGCGACCTTGGGCAAACCGTCGTTGATCATGTTGACGAGCTCGCTCGCCGGCTCGGCGATGGTCGGGCTGCGCATGATCCGACAGAGCGCCGCGGGGCTGACCTTGCGATCGAGCTGGCGAGCAATGCCTTCGTTCGTGTCGATGTGCCACCCAGGCGCACCTTCGAACCAGCCACCATTCGTCAGCGCGAAGGGGCGACGGTTGCCTTCACGCTCGAATGTGCATTTGGCGACAATCGTGTCGCTGCCCACCATCTCGAGGTCGAATCGCGGGTGAATCGTTTCCTCGGCGAATCTGAGCTGCATCAGCGCTGGTTCGAGCAACACCCGGCGCCCTTTGAGCAGCGGTAGCAGCTCCGCCGCATCCTCTCCGCGGATGTCGACGGCCGGATGTCGGGGGTTGCCGCTTTCGAACCGTGCCAGGACTCGCAAAGCATCGCGATCCTCCGTCGGCGCGAGGGATTGCCAATTGAGAGCCACACTCGGCAAGAGGGGAACTCGGGCGTCCATGTCCAGCACGGTCACGGTGAGGCCGCCCTGGCGTACGTTGATGCGAAATTCGAGGTTGAGGCGGCGGATCGAGCCTTCCGGCGCGAGCCAGGCGCCGATGCCGGTCGGCCGCGCGCTTGCGTCGGGGCTTGGAAGCGTCATGCCGGGCGGCACGGCGAGTTGCTGTTGTTGTGCGCGTCGCCGTCGGTCGCGACGCCGACTCGACTTCGATTCGGCTTGTGCCGAATTTTGAGACTGTTGCTGTGGCGGCGGAGAGACTTGGGCCCGAGGAAGCTGAGAGCGAGCTTGATTCCGTACGGTGATGAGCAGCGCTGCGACGTGCTTGCAGTGCTGGTTGGTTTTCGCGAATGCCGGACAAGTGCATTCCGACGTTATTCCTTGGTCGGTGAGCTGAATCGTCACCTCGTACGGGTCGGTGTCGGAACCCTTGACGCGCCCGATGGCGTTGGTGCGATTGATCTGCACCCCCTCGACCACTCGCCTTTTTTCGTAGTCGAGTCCGCGGAGGAACGTGCGAGCCCCCAACAGTCGTCGGAGGCCTCGGTCGGATAGGGTGGAGAGGGCGTCGGAGAGTGTGGACGACACTGGGGTCACCTGTTCATGGGTCAAGAAAGAAACGGCGCGACGACCAGAGCTGCCACCGCGGCGGCTCTGGCCAGAATGTGAGCGGCAGGGCCTGCCGAGCTTCCGAGCATTTCCGCGACAGCGTTCGCGGAGACGGCGGAGTGATAGCCCTGGGTGCCGCGCTGACTGGCGGCGCGACGGGCAGCGGCGAGAGTCGTCCGCAGACCTTCGAGCGCGAGGGCCAGCGCAAGGCCCGTCAGTGCGGCCACGACGACAAACGACACCAGTCCCTGGGCGGCGATGCCGGCGGAGCCGAGTCCCGTCCGAAGACCGACGCCGAGCGCGATGGGAACCGCGACTGCCAGACTCACCGGGACCAACAGTTTTTCCGTCGCAGAACGTGCGGAGGCCTCGACGCAGGATCGGTAGCTTGGAGTGTAGTCAGCGGGGATGATCGCGACGCCGCCCTCGCGCGGAAAGCCACGCAGCTGTCGCTCGACTTCCATGGCCACGGTTCGCGCCGCTCTCACGGTCGCGCGAAGCGCCCGCCCGGAGAACGCGAGAAGAAGCGCGGCGCCCAGCGCCCCGCTCCACAAGACCGCCGGTTCATCGAGCGCGATCGCGGCGGTTTGGCCGCCCTCGGTACCCGCAATCGAGGGAAGGGACAGCGCCAAGAGCAGCGCGGTCGCGCCGCCGGTCACTATGAAATACGTCTGAGCCACGGCGCTCGCGGAGAATCCCGCGTCTCCGAGTCGGCCGGTGACCCGGCGAGCGTCGGCGCCCAGCGATTCCGCGTTCATCGAGGCCACCCCGCGGGCGTTGTCGGTGATTGGCCCGAACGAGGCGACCGACAGCATGTACGGACCCGTCGAAAGGATCGCCATCAGGGCCACGACGAGCCCGAGTTGTCCACCGGCGGCCAGCCCCGACGAGACTCCGAAGTAGTAGGAAACCACCATCACGAGCCCAATGGCACCTGTGGGCACGACCGCCGCTTCGAGCCCGGCGCCGAGACCTTGCACAATCGCGAGCGGAGGGAAGTTGCGGGTCGAATCGATCGATTCGCGGACCGACGTGAACTTTCTGCTCGCGTTGAGGTGCGCTCCATGCGCGATGGTGCTGCTAGCGGCGATTGCAATGGCTCCAGCGCACAAAAATGGCGTTGCGTAGTGCTCGCCGAGAAGCCAGAGCGCCGTGCCGCTGACGCCGCCAACGGCAATGATCGCCGTCGTGAGCTGTCCTCGCCAGAGCGCGCTGGCGGGTGCGTCGCCGTCGTTGGTACGAACGACCATGATCCCGAATCCGGATGCGATGACTCCGAACGAGCGAATCACGAGAGGAAGAGCCACGAGCGCGAGGGGACTGGCAACGAGCCCGGGATTGGCTTCGAGCGCGAGGGCACCGACGATGAGAGCAGCCACGTTGCTCGTGCTCGCCGAGACGAACGAGTCCATCGCGCGGCTCACCGCCAGCCCAGCATGGTCGCCCACCAGTGCGGCGACGAGTGCGGGGTTGCGTGCGTCGTCCGGCTCGAGGCCTGCGTCACGCTCGCCGGCGAGGTGAGCGCCAACACTACTGGCGACGTGATAGCGCGACGCGCTGCTTCCAAGGACCAGCGCCGCAGCGGCGCACCCGAGCGCGTAGCCCGGCAAGAGCGGGACGACGTCCGCGGCGATGCCCCTGGCCGCTGTGGGCTCGAGCGCGAAGCCGCCCTTGATCGAATAGATGAAACCGAAGAGAGCCGTGACGCCCAGCAGACTCATGCACTCGATCGCGATCCCGGTGACACCGGCGCCGCGGATCGAGGCGGCCAGCGCTTGGTTGAGCGACGTTCTCGATGCGGTCACCGTGCGCGATGCAGCCCGCAACGCGACGTGGCTGGCGACGTGAGCGGCACCATACGCCGTGGCGGCACCGAGCAAGAGTCCGAGGCCCGTCCACACCGCGAGCTCGAGCCCGGAGCTGGTTACGCCGAGGCCGGTGGCATTGAGGCCTACGGTGAACAGGGCGATCAGAGCTATCTCGATGGCGACGAGCCTGAGGCCGCGTCCGAGGAAGGATTGGGTGGCCCTGGCGACGGCGCTGTCGAGGCGCTGGAGGGTTGGTGGGTTCGTGTTGCTTCCGAAATTGCTGCGCGCGAGCGCACCCGCGAAGGCGAGGCCGCACAAGTTGATCCCGAGGATCAGCGCTAGCTCTGTCACGACGGCACGAGATTCGTGGCGCTTTCCGGCACGAGTGAGGGGCTTCCCTTGGTCCCGAATGAACCCTCCCGAGAGACAAGTCGCCTCCCTGGGAGCTGCCCCGACGGGAACTGCTCCGACGGGAACTGCTGGCCAACAACCAGACTGGAGGCGCTGCGTTCGACAGGGAGCTCAGGAGCTCCAAGAAGCAGCCAGCAAGTCGAACGCCGAAACACCCTTAGTCGGGGAGCGAGCCGTGCTGCTTGTCGAATCGAGTCGTAGCAGGACCCCGAGGGCTAGGCAAGCCGATTGGCCGCTACTTACCCTGCATCACCATCAAGTGATACTTCCCGAACTCGCTCTGCCCTAGCGTGAAAAGTACCTCGATCAGCAATCGGTAGGGGGTGTCGTTGTCGGCGACGATGATCGCCTCCGAGGTGGACGGGTCCTTGCCACGAGCGGCTCGGATCTGCTTGTCGATGTTGCGCGCATTCCTCAGCGCGTTTCCGAGCGGGACGATGAACAGGTCGTTCGGACCGCTTCGTTTGAATCGCGCTCCGACGCCGGACTGAGCCAGAGACTCGCGGCTCGGGAGCTTGAGGATGATGTCGTCGCCCAACAGGATTTGGCTCTTGGTGACGGTCAGCACGACGCCCTCGTTGTTGCGCTCTTCGTTGAGCACGCTCGTCGGGATTTGGAGATCGTCGCTTTGGGGGACGGTGGCCGTTGATTCGCCCAGGCTCTTGAGAAGGAACACCAGGATGATCGTCATGATGTCGAGCATCGCCGTGATGTTGAGGAAGTTGATGTCCGGTTCGTGCGCGTTGCGCCGGATGGCCTTTCGCAGCTCGGCCTTCACCTTGGCGGCGCTCGCCTTGGGGCGACTCGGGTTGAGCGAGCTCGGCGGCATGCTGTCGGTCATCGCGGCACCCCGAACTTGATTTGGTCGAATAAGCAGCCGCGGGTCTTACCCTCGGCACACTCCGCTTCCTTGCTCTGCGGTTTGACGCGGAGATGGTCCATCACGTCGATGACGATCTGATAGGCGACGCCAGGGTTGGCGCTCAAGGTGACCTGCCGTTCGGTGTCGAAGTCGGGATTCGACGCCTTGAGCTTCGCGGCGCACTTCTTGAGTGCGGCGAAGTCGTACTTGCCGCTCACCTTTTCGATGGCGATACCCTCGCCGATCCCAGCGCAGCCCGGGGCGACGTTGCCGCCCGAGGCCTTGAGGCTGAATCCCTCGTTCACGATCAAGACCGTGAGGTTGAGCGCGGTGCTCTTGATTTCTTGCCGCACGCCCTTGCTCTGGCTGGACGGCGGCGTCGTCTCGATCGTCGTGGTGAACGTCACCGCTACCGAGGCGAGAACGAAGATCAGCACGTTGACGATGATGTCCAGGAACGGAATGATGTTGAGCTCGCCGCCCTCTTCGTCGGGGGCGAGCTCTCGCGGCTGGCTCAGGCGGCGGACTTTGCCGCGCTGAGCTGCACTGAGTTCTTCGGACATCGATCGTGCTGTCCTCGGGGTCCCTCGTCAGCCTCTCTCGTCAGCCCGAACGCTGGATGGTGAGCAGGTTGAACGTGCGCTCCATCGTTGACTCGAGGTCGTGCTGAATCGCTTTGGCACGGGTGTGTAGGATGATGTGGGTGATCATGCAGAACACCGCGATGGCGAGGCCGATGGCCGTGTTGTACATCGCCTCGGCGATTCCGCCGGAAAGCATGGCCTGCTTTTCCGACTGCGAAAGTTCGGCGGCGCCGATCGCTCGGAAGACGCCGATGAGGCCGTTCACCGTTCCAAGAAGTCCGATGAGCGTGGCGATGTTCGCGAGTGACCAGAGAGCTCCAACCCGCTTTTCCGCTTCCGGTTTGAGCTCGCTGAGCTTCTCGCTGAGCGCGGCGTCGATTTCGTCCGGCCCCTTGTTCGAGTGGGTGAGCCCGGCTTTGACGAGCTGGAGAATCGGATAGTCGCTCGCCTCGCAGAGCTTGATGGCGCGGTCGATGTTTCCAGCGCTCACCAACTTCTTGATCTGGGCGAAGAACTCCTTCGAGTTCACCCGGTAGCGCGTTAGCTGGAAGGCAAACCGTTCGACGACGATCGTCAACACCACCGCCGAACAGCAGATGTTCATGACGATGAAGTGAGGATGCTCCTTGAAGGCGTGGACGAACTGGTCCCAGCCACTCGCCTGCAGCAGAAGATGCATTTCCGGTAATCCCTTTCTCAGGCTCTCCCCGCGGTGCCGTTGCGGTGCCCTACGCGCCTCTCCATCGAGGGTTTACGTTATCGAGTCGGCGACTATAGCCGCGCGCCTCGATTCAGCGCAAGGAGGCGTACGGGCGGCAATTTACATCCTCTCGGCGCGCCACCGGGGCCCTCCGCCGCCGACAGACCGGCCCGGGGGCCCGAGTCACCGGGAGATGCGCTTACAGAAGAGGGGTGTCCTCGCTGCCAATCAAGGCCCTTCGTAGTGGCTCGGGACCGCGCGCTTGGTGGCGGATCCAGAGCGACCCCGAGTCAGCGCGGGCGCCGAGCCGACTAGGACGATGTGCACCATAGTTTAGGAATGCGAAGGCGTTCGGACCCGATCGATCGCGACTCGCGCGCCCGCTTCCGAGAACTGCGACGTCGCACGAGTTACCGCTCTGTCAAAAAATTTCACGCTCCGTGTATTCGCGAGGACGTGCAACCAACGTGTAACTTTTCGCTGCTGCGCGAACCGCATCGATGCACCCAATCTTCCTTGACGGGTTGGGGTCTGCTTCAGCAAGATGACCGGACGTAAACGAGCCGCTTTAGCCAGAGGCGCACGACGGAGCTCACTACCTCTTCATCGCGCTACCTTCTCCGCCCGCTCCGAAATCTGAACGCGGGTTAGGAAGCCTCCAGCCGGCATCGTCCGAGTCAACAGCCAACATCAGAAAACACGAGGAAAGCACCAATGGCATCACTTTGGCAGCACTATCAAGAAGGTGGATGGGCGATGTGGATCATCCTGTTCTGGTTGATCTGCGCAATTGCCGTGATCGCCGAGCGCAGCGTGTATCTGTTCGGCTCGTCGATCAACAAGGACGTTTTCCTCGCGACGATGCAGAAATGCATCTTGGCCGGCGACGTTGCCAAGGCTGTGAAGATGGCGTCTGCGGCGAACGCGCCGCTCGCTCGCATCGTTCAGGCCGGTCTCGTGAAGGTCAATCGACCAGACGAGGAAGTCCAGGCAGCGATGGACGAATCGGCGTTGAAAGAAATGCCGAAGATCAACAAGCGAACCGGCTTTTTGGCCCTGTTCGCCAACCTCGCGATGCTCTCTGGCCTCTTCGGAACGATTCTCGGCCTCATCAAGGCATTCGGCGCGGTCGGTGGTGAGTCCGTCGACCCGAGCCAAAAGGCACGCATTCTCGCCGAAGGGATCTCGGAGGCCATGAACTGCACGGCGTTCGGACTCCTGGCCGCCATCGTGGCTCTTGTTGGCTTCGCCGTTCTCAACGGCAAGACGCAGTCGCTCGAAGACGACATCAACGAGGCATCGGTCCAAGTCTTGAACCTCGTGGTGGCGAACCGCCAGAAGGTCAATCTGCAAGGACTCGAAGGGCAGGCGTGACAACCGGGCGGGCCGCCGCGAGGCGGCCCGCACGACTCGGCCAACGATATTTCCACGAGATCAGGACCAACTAGGAGCACCAAGGCATGGCAGGTATCGACACGGGTGGCGGGCACGGAAAGCGCGACACCAATCACGAGATTCCGCTCATTCCGTTCATCGACTTCTTGTTGTGCTTGGTCGCGTTCCTCCTGGTGACCGCCGTTTGGTCCCAGATGGCACGAGTGAACGCGGATGCGCGCGTGCCGGGTCCCCCGAAGCCCACGGAGGAAGAGGATCCGAAGAAAAAAGAGAAGCAGCTCCACGTGGAGATGCGCGGCGAAGTCCGGTTCAAGCTCGTCTGGAAGGAAGGCGCCACGGTCGTCAACACGATCGACGTCCCCCGCAACACCGTGAAGGTTCCTGGCGGCACTGGCGCCAACGGCGTGGCATTCGAATTGCCCACGTACCCCGACCTCGCAGCCAAGATCGAGAGCGAGTGGACCAACGTCGGAAGCCACCGCAACAAGAACGACCCGAAGCTCGATCAGGCCGTGCTGCACACCGACAACTCGACCGAGTTCGCCGAAGTCATCGGCGTCATCGACGCAATCTACAAGCCTACCCGAGAGTATCTCGACAAACTGACCGGCGAGGTAAAGACCGTCCCGGCTTTCAACGTGACCTTCGCAGTCAACTGAGGCCCATCGGATGAGCGACAAACCCCTCTCCCGTTTTCATCAGCCGATCAGCGTGCCTGGTCGGCGCCTGATGCACCACATCAGTCTCGGTTTCGTCCGGAAGAAGGTCGCCGGTGGCGGTGGCCGTTCGGTCAACCAAGAGATTCCGCTGATCCCGTTCATCGACTTCTTGCTCTGCATCGTCCTGTTCCTCTTGGCGAGCTTCTCCGCGACCGGTGAGCTTCCGGTCGACCGGAACCTCGAGCTGACCAAGGCGGAGAACGTCATCGACATGGTCGAAGCGCCGATGG
>JAJDAH010000259.1 GCA_029261965.1 Polyangiaceae bacterium | reverse complement strand
TGCCTCCTTCCATGAGTCTACGCGTCTCCGCCGGAAACGGTTACCCGAGAGGAACCGGCGAATTGGTGGGGAAGGAGCGGCGCCGCGTTCATGTGGCCGGAGAGACACGTCGCTCGGAAAGTGGCATGATCCTGAAACTCGCGAGATGTGCAGACTTTTCGGCTTCAGAAGCGTCATCAACAGCGGTGTTCACCGGTCATTGCTGGCGGCGGACAACGCGCTGGGGACCCAGAGCAACGAGCACCCCGACGGTTGGGGCGTAGCGTTCTACATCGACGGGGCGCCGCACGTGACGCGGAGCCCGTCGACCGCGCTCGGTGACCAACTGTTTCACCGCCTGAGCGGTGTGGTCAGCTCGATGACCGTTCTGGCGCACGTGCGAAAGGCCACCAAGGGCCCGAAGACCGTACTGAATTGCCACCCTTTTCAATATGGTCGCTGGGTCTTCGCGCACAACGGCGACATTCCAAATTTCGACGAGAAACGCGAAGCCCTCATGGGTGAGGTGTCGCCACATCTTCGACGCTACGTGCTCGGGGAGACCGACAGCGAGGTGGTCTTCTACGTGATCTTGAGCAAGTTGTCGGGTTTCGGGCCCTTGTCGAAACAGCACGCCGTCGAAGATGTCGCAGCAGCGCTCGCCGAGGCGCTCGCCCGCGTCCGGGAGATCTGCGATACCGCCGAGAGCAGGAGCCTGCTTTCGGTGATGTTGACCGACGGGGAAACGATGGTCGCGGTGCAGGGCGGGAAGGAGCTTCATTGGTCCACCTACAAGTCTCGTTGCGCGGACCGCGACAGTTGCCCGAAGCTCTCGCCGGAGTGCGAAGCTCCGACCGAATCGGGCTACGTGAACCACCTATTGGTTTCGAGCGAGCCGCTGCTCGGGGAAAACGTTTGGACCGAGCTCGCCGAGGGCGACGTCATAGGCGTCGACTGGCGAATGCGGATGATGCAAGCCCCGCTCGCCAAGCGGCAGCTGCACGTGGTCAACGCGTGAGTGCCAGAGGCGATCGCGCGCCGGCCGAACGAACCGAGACTGTCCGCCAGGCCATTCGATCCTTGCTTCAGAAGGGCGCTTGGACGGCGCACGACATTTCGGAGCAAATCGGAGTTTCCGAGCGCAACGTGGAGTCGGAGCTCGAATCGGTCGCGCGCGGGCGTCAGCGTCTCGTGATCCGTCCGGCGGCGTGCATCGGATGTGGCTTTCTGTTCGAGGACCGGCGACGTGTGAAAAAGCCCGGGCGGTGCCCGAAGTGCCGGAGCGAGCGGATCGATCCGCCACAGTTTTCGATGGCTGCGCCGAAATGACGCCCGAGTGCCATCGCGCCCGGCGCGCCCAGGGCCATCAGGGCAACATCGCCCGATAGGAGCTCAGGATCTGGGCGTCGGTCCGCGGGTAGTCGTACAGCCGAACCTCGTCTACCGCTCCGGCCAACGGAAAAATCGGTCCCCCGTCGTCCTCGTTGCCAATGCCGATGCCCGCCGGGGAATCAACCAGAGTGTCGAACGACGTCGCCAGCGAATCGATCAGGCTGCCGTCCACATACAGACGCGCTTCCGCGCCGTCGAAGATGCCGACGAGGTGCGTCCACGTATCGTTCGGTGCAACGCTCGGGCTCGAGATGGTCACCGTCGCTAGGTTGTCGCCGATCACCGAGAAGTGGAAGCGACCCTCTTGCACGTGCAGCCAGTAGCTGTCGTCGAATTGTGAGTTGACCCGATAGGAGCCCACGATGACGGCGTCGTTGGGCGAGGCGAGCGAAACCCAGCACTCCACGGTCATACTGGTGGTCACGACGATCGCTGGCGTGCGAGGGACGGCGACGTAGTCGTCTGCGCCGTCGAACGACAGGCCACCGTCGCGGATCCCCGTCGTCCAGACTGCACCAAACACCGTGCCCTGGTGCCCATTGCCGGATCCGTCCGAGATCGCGTCCCCGGTTCCTTCGTCCAGTGCCCAGGATGCTAGCGGAGGTGGGCCGAGGTCCGGTGGTGCGCCACCTCCTCCGGCGCCCGCTTCGCCCGCGCCCCCGCTCGTTCCCAGCACGCCTCCGGCTCCGCCATCGGATCCGGCTCCGCCCGAGCTCGAGCCCGCCGCCGCGCTGGTGCCGCCGGAGCCGGCTCCCGATTCGGCGCCCGTGCCGCCACTCCCGCCAGCCCCGCCTCCGGTCGTCATTCCGCCATCGGGTTGGCAATCGCACTCCCCGAAGGAGAAGCCATCGTCGAAGCAGACCTGGAAACCTACCGCTTGGCCGCCGCAGGAGCAGGCTGCTTGCTCGTTAGGCACGCAAGCCAAGGCGCCGCCGCGCTGGACCGACTTACAGCCCGAAAGCGCGAACAGCGACGTCACGACGATGGCGGCTGGGGCGGCGAATCGCATCGTTTGCTGCGGCCAATGGAAGGTCCGTGCCAAACGAGCAACCGCCTGCTTTTGCCCGCGTTCTGGCAGGCCCGAGGCGTCGAGGTGTCAATACTCTGGCGAACCTGGTGTCAGTCGGCAGGGCTTCCGTCGGGCCGCGTGCGCCAATACGCTCGGGGGACGATATGCGTCCCGAAGACCGCGACCGAATCGTGCGTGAGGTCACCAAGAGGGTGGTCGGGCGCCACGGCAGCCGAGCAGCATCCGCGCCAGAGGGTTACCTCGAAACCGTCGTCAACGACACGCTCTATCACGAACGGCAACGGCTCAAGAATGAGGACTCGAGCTCGAAGAAGGCTCGCGCTGAACGGAGCTATTATCGCAAGGTCCAAAAGCGGCTCGGTCGGGCCGCGGATCCGGAGTGTCGAGAGCTGCTCGACGATTGCGCTGGACGGTTCGCTGCCGAAGTCGTCGGTAGCTTCAATCAACGCATCTACGAGCTGTCGACGAGCGCGATCCCCGTCGGACTGGCATTTTTGCTCGACGCCTCGAGTCCCCGTCGTTTGCTTTCGATGAGCTCTTTGCGCCGGGGTCTTGGCGACCACGTCGAGCTGCGCGGTGAAATCGAGCACGTGAAAAAGCTCCGAGACCACGGAACGCTCCTGATCTTGCCGACGCATTCGTCGCACCTCGACAGCATCATGCTCGGCTACGCCGTGTTTCTGATGGGGGTGCCGCCGCTCTTGTACGGGGCGGGTTTGAACTTGTTCACCAACCCGATGACATCGTTCTTCATGAACAACCTCGGTGCGTACCGCGTCGACCGCAAGAAGTCGGCTCCGCTCTACAAAGAGGTGCTCAAGGAGTACGCCGCGTGCTCGCTCGAAATGGGTTACGACAACCTATTTTTCCCAGGTGGGACGCGGTCCAGGAGCGGCGCGGTGGAAAGCAAGCTCAAGAAGGGTCTGCTTGGAACCGGCGTGAGCGCCTATGTCAACAACCTGCGCAACGGGAAAGACAAGGCAAAAATCTTCGCGGTTCCTTGCACGATCTCCTACGAGTTGGTTCTCGAAGCCGAGACCCTGATCGGCGATCATCTCCAGGAAGTCGGCAAGTCGCGTTACATCATCGAGGACGACGAATTTTCGAAGCCCCGCAAAGTGCTGAACTTCCTTTCGGAGCTCGCTTCGCTCGACGCGAAGATTGTCGTGACGTTTTCGAAGCCCCTCGACGTCGTCGGCAACGAGGTCGACGAGGAGGGCCGCTCGCTCGATCCTCGGGGTCGTGTCGTCGACACCGCTCGCTACGTCATGCAGGACGGTGAGCCGGTGCACGATACCCAGCGGGACATGCAGTACACCCACGAGCTTTCCGACGCCGTTGCCAGGGCGTTTCTCACCGACAACGTCGTCATGGCGACCCACGTGGTCGCGCGAGCGCTGTTCGACTCCTTGACGGCCAAAAATCCCGGGCTCGATCTCTATCGGTTCCTTCACACCGGCGGGGAGGTGGCATCGATTCCGCGAGCGGCGCTCGCTCTCGAAGTCGAACGGTTGACGAAGGAGCTGGGTGAGCTTCGGGGTGGTCCTCGATTGGGGTCGGAGCTCGAAAGGCTCGACGCTTTGGGGATCGTGGACGCTGCCCTCAGGTACTTTGGTACCTATCACACGCGTCCCGCCGCTTGCCGTCGCGGCGACGACATCTTCCACGAAGACAGGAACCTGCTCCTCTACTACAGCAATCGCCTTCGGGGTTACGACCTCGGCCGGAGGCTCGGGAAGGGCGACGCCGATGTCGGTCCCCAAAGCATCGGGGTGCTGCCGTGACCGAGTCCATCGCGGTAGTAGGCGCCGGCAGTTGGGGCACGACGCTGGCGAAGATCGGCGCCGA
This sequence comes from Polyangiaceae bacterium, assembly GCA_029261965.1. Lineage (GTDB taxonomy): Bacteria > Myxococcota_A > Polyangia > Polyangiales > Polyangiaceae > JAJDAH01. Next base: position 2,344 of record JAJDAH010000259.1, on the reverse strand, counting down.
AAAGGGGTGCCCGACGCTACTTTGGGCTCGGAACTCCGAGCTGGCCGAGCGCATCAACGAGCGACACGAAAACGACGTCTACCTCCCCGGGGTGCGACTGCCCGAGTCACTCGTCGCGACGAGTGACGTCGAGCGCGTGTGCAAACAGGCGCAAGTGATTTTCCTCGTCGTGCCGAGCCACGGCATGCGTCAGGTGGCCTACGAGCTAGGTGCGCATCTCAATGGGGAGCACGTCCTCGTCCACGCGGTGAAAGGCATCGAACAGGGCAGCTTCAAACGAATGAGTGAGGTGCTGCGCGAAGAGACGTGCGTGCGAAAGATCGGCGTTCTCAGCGGGCCAAACCTCGCCAAGGAGCTGGCGAGCGCTCAGCCGGCGGGCACACTGGTCGCCTCGAAGTATTCGGAAGTGTTCCGACGAAGCCACGATGCTCTGCACTGTAGCTACTTCCGCGTCTACTGGGGTCACGACGTGGTGGGTGCCGAGGTGGCTGGGGCGTTCAAGAACATCGTTGCTCTTGCCGCAGGCATCGCAAGCGGCATGGGTTTTGGGGACAACACCAAAGCTCTGCTCCTGACTCGTGGCCTGAACGAAATGGCGCGACTCGGTGTCGCGATGGGGGCCGACCCGATGACTTTCGGGGGCATGGCGGGCGTGGGCGATCTCATCGCCACCTGCTCGTCCTCGCTCTCGCGCAACCAGCAGGTCGGGTCGCGGCTCGCCAAGGGCGAGACCCTCGAACAGATTCAAGCCGACATGAACATGGTCGCCGAAGGCGTGAAAACCGCGCGAGCGGTCTACGACTACTGCGAAGGCAAAGGTCTCGATCTTCCGATCGTGCGAGCGGTCTACCGACGCTTGTACGAAGGTCAGGATACCGCTCAGGTGCTCGCGGACCTCATGAGTATCCCCACCGGGGAAGAATTCGTTTCCTTTCCGACCTGATCCAGGGCGACCGCTTCGTCGGAAGCTGGTGGTCCCGCCTTCGGGTTCAGCGAGGACCCGTGTTGCACGCAATGGCGTTGTCTGCGGCGTCCTTGTTGTTGGCGTTGTTGCACTCGTCGATCGCGTCGTCCGGGTCGACGACAGCGAAAATGGTGATGCTGCGATTCTGGGGAAACGCCGGTATGGTCGGCGTGAACGTTTCCGAGCCGCCAGGCGGGATCGGCCCGGCGACCACCTCTTCGTGGATGACGGTTCCTCCCGCGCTCGGGTCGCCGGCGTAGTACCGGACGACGACGTCGCTCACCGGTGAGGTGCCATCGTTGATGACGGTCGTCACCACCATCGCATTGGGACAGGCCGCGGTGGCCAGGCCGAGATCCACACGCAGATCGGGCCTCTGGGCTCCGGCGTCGACGTCGGCCTCGAGCTCGTTGTTCGTTTCGACACACTCGCGCTCGCTGTCGTCGGCATCGACGATCACGCGAACTCGGTCGGGTAGGGTGCCCCGAGTGTTGTTGGCCTGGTTGAAGTTGACGCTGAGAAAAATGCTCTTGCCCGGTTCGAGACTGGTCGTGAGCGTGATTTCCAGCGGCATTCCACCGGCGTCGAGCAGCGGCTCGACGGCCATGCCCCAGATCCCCATGAATCGGATCTTGACGCCCGGCCCGACTCGGAGGTCGCCGTCGTTTCGAATCTCGAAGGTGATGTCGATGTTGTCGCTCAAGACTCCGCATTGGGCGTCGGGAGAGGACACGCGAACGTCGGCGACCGTGAGGTCGGGAGCGACGCCGAAGTTTCGGGGTTGCGAGCGGTAGGTGTTGTAGGTCCGCCCGTTGAACGAGCCCCAGCTCTCCGGCGGATGCATCGGGATGGCGCCACCTTCGGTGACGTTCGTGACGTTGTAGCTCTGTTGGTTCCAGATTCTTCGAGCGGAGACCCAGGTGTCAGTGGGATCTCCCCACACGCGAAGTCCGTTCGGGCCGATGGGGATCCGTGGGTTGCCGGGGTCGTCGTCGCAGCGATTGTCGACTGCCGTGTTCATCGTCGTCACGACCTCGGCGTTTCCATCGTTGTCCACGTCGGCAACGATGGGGTTCTCGATCCCCGTGCGGCTCCGGGAAACCTGCGAAAAGAACACGTCACCGGTGGCGCCATCGTAGACTCGGAAGTTGCACTCGTCGTTGTAGATGACCTCGGCGGCGCCGTCGCCGTTGAAGTCGAAGACGCTGGAGCTCGTCGCTCGGCTCGAGTCGTCGTCGCTGTCGCGCCGCCACTCGTTGTGCAGGCAAACGCACTGCCCCTGGCTGTCGCATACCGCGGCAGGGTCGCAGTCGCCGTCGGTCGTGCAGGCGCCCCCGGGGGCCCGAGCGGGGTTCGGGTTCACGCCCATCGGATCGCGCG
>JAJDAH010000258.1 GCA_029261965.1 Polyangiaceae bacterium | reverse complement strand
CCCCTTCGAGCCTCGGCTGGACGATCTCGCGCTGAATGCGAAAGAGCTCCGTCGACCAAGGCCATGGGAACGCGACGCCCAGTTGGTCGTAGGCGACGCGATCGTTCGGGTGCTGGTCGTAGTACCGCCCTCTACCGAGCTCCTCGACGGCGCTGTGAGTCACCGGCATGTACCCGGTCGAGGTTGCCCACTCGATGGTTTGTCGCGTGCCCATCATCCAACGCAAAAACGCCCATCCGGCCTCCTTGTTTCGCTCGGGGCCGTCTCGGAGCATGACGAAGTGCGTTCCGCCCGTCGGCACGGCTCGTTCGCGTTCCGCAGGGAGCGGGGCGGCGACGACCGGGAATTTGGCATTCTGTTCGAGGTACTTGAGGAATGCGGTGCTCGTCCAAATCATCGCCACGCGTCCGGCGAGAAAGTCCTGATTGGTTGCTTCCCAGGCGTTGTAGTCGCGGCCGGGTGGCGGCTTCATGGTGCCGTCCTCGTCGATGAGCGTGCGCCACATCTCGAGGGCTTTCACTCCGGCGTCTTCACCCAGGGTGACGCGTCCGTCGGGGGCGATGACCTGCCCGCCGGCTTGGCCGACCATCGCCACCCAGAACCACCAGCTGATCGGACACTCGAACCCAAACCGCTCGGTCGAGTTGCCGGTGCGCACGGTGAGTGCGCTGGCGATCTCCCGCATCTGGCTCCACGTGGTCGGCGGCATGAGCGTGTGCTCATCGAGCAGATTGCCGTTGAGGTATGCGATGGGCGTGGATCGGTTGAAGGGCAGGGCGACGAGTGGACGCTCGCTCCCCCCGACCCAGCTTTTTGCCTGCCCGAGCTCGGGAATGATGCCGAGCTCGTCGGCGCCGGGATAGCGGTCGAGCTGCTCGAGGGTCCCGGCCTCGGCTAGATAGGGAACGACCTCGCCGATGACGTGGCTGATGGTCGGGCCCGCGCGAGCGGACATCGCGGTTCGCAGCTTGGCGAGCGCCTCGTAGTAGTCGCCCTGAAAAACCGCGTCGACGAAGTAGAGATCCTGCTCGGTGTTGAACCGCCCGACGAGCTTCTCGAGGACCTCCCGGTTGCGGCCGCCGTAGCTGAACCACAGCGACGCGGTGATGCGCCCGTCCGCCTCCATCCGCTTTTGGCAAGACATCGACCCGAGCGCCAGGGCTGCAGACGCCTTCAAGAATGTGCGCCGCGTCGTCAAAGGGCGTTTGCTCCGATCACCGCGCGCAACCCGTCCTCACCGTGTGCGTCCTGGCCACAGCGCAAGAGCTCGTCACAGCGCAAGTCCCGTTTCCCCGTCGAACCAATGCAGCGCGTCGTCATCCAAACCGACGGACACTTCACTTCCGGGTTCGAATGACGAAAAACCCGCCACCCGAGCGCGCACGATCGCGCCGTCGATGTCGACTTCGACGTGGCTCTCCGCGCCGTGGGGCTCGACCGACACGACCGTACCGCGGGCGTCGCCGCCGTCTCCGAATCGAAGCCTCTCGGGGCGGATCCCGAGCGTCAGTTTTTTCTGGTTTCCAGAAGGCGCTTTCACCGCGATCGCACCCGCGCGCGCCACGTCTCCGTCTCGCTCCGCGTCCAGCAGGTTCATCGGTGGGCTTCCGAAGAAACCAGCAACGAAGCTAGTCGTCGGTCGCTCGTAGATCTCCCGTGGCGAAGCCACCTGCTCGAGTTTGCCCTCGCGCATGACGCCGATGCGATGCCCCAAGGTCATGGCTTCTGCTTGATCGTGGGTGACGTAGATCGCCGTCGCCTCGAGGCGGCGAAGCAGCTTGGCGAGCTCGACGCGGAGTTCGGCCCGCAGGGCGGCATCGAGGTTCGAGAGTGGTTCGTCGAAGAGAAACACCTTGGGTTGCCGCACGATGGCGCGGCCCATGGCCACCCGTTGCTGCTCTCCGCCGCTCAGCTGCGCGGGCAGACGGTCGAGCAAGCTCGAAATGTTCAAGAGAGCGGCTGCGTCGCGCACGGCCTTCTCGCGTTGGGCCAGTGGCACTTTCCGCATCTTCAGCGGGAACGCCATGATGTCTTTGACCACCATGTGCGGGTAGAGCGCGAACCCCTGAAACACCATCGCCACGTCGCGCTCCTGGGGCGGCACTCCGCTCATGGGCCGATCGTCGATGCGGATCGTTCCGCCGTCGGGCTCGTCCAGGCCCGCAACGAGCCGGAGGGTCGTGCTCTTGCCGCAACCGGAGGGGCCGACGAGGCAAAGCGTTTGGCCTCGATCCACTTCGAGGTCCACGTCGTCGACAGCGGGGCGCGGGCTGCCCGTGAAATGCCGCCGCAGGCCCTCGACACGAACGCTCGCCGCCAAAATCAGCTCCTCTGGTATAGCGACGGTTTCAGCATGGCGATCGATGGGACTCTCGGCGCGCATCCTAGACGGAGGTTCTGGGCGAGGGCGAGGGGCTTCGCCGCGCTTGGAGCTCTGCTCTCCGTGTTCGGGTGTCAGCAAGGACAGGACGGCAAAAAAGCCGGACAAACCGCGCCCTCCTCGCTTCCGAGTGTGGGGGGGCCCGCGGGATCGGTGTTGGCGCAGGCTGCCGAGCACGTGCAGGCCGCGCCCACACGAGGCGTCGACGCCGGCGCGAAGCCGGCGGCCCCAGCTCGGTGTCCGAGCGGCATGCTGCCCATCGACGGCGGTCGGTTCTGGGCGGGCTCCGAGCCACATGAAGGCAGCCCCGAAGAGCGGCCACGGTTTGAAACCGATCTCGCACCGTATTGCCTCGATCGCGACGAGGTCACCCTCGATGCGTACCGATCATGCGCCAAGGCTGGCGGCTGCGAGGCGCCGCGTACCGAACGACGGTTCTGCAACGCCAACTACGACGACCGGGGCAAGCATCCGGTCAATTGCGTCACGTGGCACGAAGCCGCGGCGTTCTGCAAGTGGCGAAAAGCGCGCTTGCCGACCGAGGTCGAATGGGAGTTCGCGGCGCGAGGGGGAGCTCGCTACCTCAAGTACTCCTGGGGCGATGCCAAGCCCGACGGGCGGACGTGCTGGAAACATCCACACGGCAGCTGCGAAATCGGTCAGTTCGAGCCCGGTGCCTTCGGCCTTCGAGACATGATCGGCAACGTCTGGGAATGGACGAGCTCAGCTTTCGGCCCGTATCCTTGGCCCCCGGTCGAGGGATCGCAGAAGGTGTACCGAGGGGGCAGCTGGAGCCGCCGATTCGAAAAGTGGATGCGGCCGCGCCTCCGGAACCGCTATCCGGCAAAGGACTGGGGCTCGCATCTTGGTTTCCGATGCGCGCTCACCCTGCCGAGCACCACGTGTCCATTCGGGCGGGATCCCGATGGAGGATGTCTCCACGGGCTGAGCGATCTGGCGTGCCTGCCGGGCCGAACGTTCAACGGCGTCCGGTGCATCAAAACGGGGGAGCCCGAGTGCCAAGCGGGCAGAAAAAGGGTGCCTGGCCACGGCTGCGTCGTCGACCTCGACCGGCTCGAGCCCGGCAGCGACGACAGCGGCCCAAGTCCGCGATCTCAACCGGTTTCTCGGGTTCGCAGCCCCACCTTCGATGCCGATTGCCAAAAACATTACCCTGGTCGACCACAGGCATTTCGGTACACAGGGGGAACCCACGCGCGCCGCAATCACGTGAGCGCAGCCGTGGGGTGCTCGAACCGCGACGTTGGCGTCGGATGGAACTCGACTTGCTGCCCCTGAGAACTCTTCTCGCCGCCGTGCTCGCGTCGGGCGGCTCGTTGGCGCAAATGGGCTGTGCGGCGTCTCCGGCACCCCTGCTTCGGGTGTTGCCCTCGGAGACCCCTACCGTATCGCCAGCCCGGATCGCCTCAGCCCAGCGCCTCGGTTTTGGTCGCGCGACCAACGGGGTACGCGCCATCGCGACGCCCCGACCGAAAACTGTCACCAAGACTTTGGCGGCAGAGCACCCGAATACGGAGAAAGGGCCGGTCGCGGCCAAACGATCGGCGACGCCGGTGGTGCTTGGAGAGAGCTCGCCGGAGACGAGCACGCCAGAAGGCCCGGTCCGAGTGCTCGGACCGATTCGTTTGGCCCGCCACCGCCGAAGTGTCGCGGGATACTGGAGCGCCGATGCCGCAGCGAATCCGCCGGTACCGCTGCCCAAGGACACGACGGTTTTGCACGTGGGCGATTCTTTCGCTGCGGCCCTGGGCGTGGCGCTCAACCGGGAGCTCGGCGCGCAGGGCGTGCGCGGGATCCTTCGTTTCAAGACGTCGAGCTTCATTCCGGAATGGGCGGGCATGACCGCACTCACGGACCACCTCGTTCAGTACGATCCCGACCTGGTCATCATCACGCTTGGCGCCAACGAGCTGAAGATCGAGAAACCCGAACGGCGAGCGAGCGCCGTCAAAAAGCTCGTCGCCAAGCTCGGGGGGCGCCCCTGCGTCTGGGTGGGCATCCCGCTCTGGACCGAGCTCAACGGCCTGCCCGACGTCATTCGCGAAAATTGCGCACCGTGTCGCTACATGGACACGAACGCGATGGTGCCCGACATGGAGCGAGTGGAGGATGGTGTGCATCCTTCAACCGCTGCCCGCAGCGCCTGGGCGAAAGTCGCCGTCGAGTGGCTCGCGCGCCAGAGGGTTCCCACAGCCGAGCGCCCTTGGGAGCTTCGTCGGCTCCCGCGAGAGTAATACTCCCACAGGTAGAGTATTAATACTCTCCAGCGTTCAGTATGAATACACTGGCTCCTAGTACAAATAACCCCCTAATAGAGTATGGATACTCCCCCATGGGGATTACTCACTGGCCCCCCTGGACCCGGCAGATGCTTTGTTCTGCCGGGTCGTGGTGACCCCAACGAGATTCGAACTCGTGTTACCGGCGTGAGAGGCCGATGTCCTAACCGCTAGACGATGGGGCCGATTTTTGTGTTGCTGGGGGACTAGGATTCGAACCTAGATAACAAGAACCAGAATCTTGTGTCCTGCCATTAGACGATCCCCCAAAAAGTGGGTGGGGCGGCTTACTTAGCCGGTGGACCGGGGGTGTTCAAGTCGGCGACAATCCGCCGGATCCCAGGGCAGGGGGCTCGATCGAGTCGCTTGGGCTCTTGACCTCGCCGAGTGAGGGCTTAACTTCCGCCGGCGCCCCGACGGGAAGGCCGCTTTTTCGGCAAGTCCCGGGGGTCCCCAGAGGAGTCCAAGCCCATGAGTTCCAAAGAAATCCTGTTCAGCGCCAACGCCCGCCGATCGATCAAGCGGGGCGTCGATTCGCTCGCCAACGCCGTGAAGGTCACTCTCGGTCCGAAGGGCCGAAACGTGGCACTCGAGAAGAGCTGGGGCTCACCGGTCATCACCAAGGACGGGGTGACCGTGGCGAAGGAAATCGAGCTCGAGTCGAAGCTCGAGAACATGGGCGCTCAGATGGTGCGCGAAGTCGCGTCACGTACTAACGACGACACGGGGGACGGGACGACGACGGCAACGGTGCTCGCCCAGGCGCTTTTCAATCATGGCCTCCGGCTGGTCGAAGCCGGCGCCAACGCCATGGACATCAAGCGGGGCATCGACCTCGGCGTGGTGGCGGTCGTCGAAGGCATCGCCAAGCAAGCGAAAAAGCCCGACGGCAGCAAGGACATCGAGCGCATCGGGACCGTGAGCGCGAACGACGACAGCGAGATCGGCAAGTGGATTGCCGACGCGATGGAGAAGGTCACACGCGATGGCGTGATCACGGTTGAAGAAGCCAAGGGCGTCGATACCGAGGTGGACATCGTCGAGGGCATGCAGTTCGACCGGGGCTACCTTTCCCCGTACTTCGTGACGAATCAGAACGATCTCACGGTCGAGATGGACGACCCGATGATCCTCGTCCACGAGAAGAAGATTTCGAGCCTGAACGACCTGGTCCCGATCCTCGAAGCCTCGGGGCAGGCGGGCCGCCCGCTACTCATTTTGGCCGAGGACATCGAGGGTGAGGCGCTGGCGACGCTGGTCGTGAACAAGCTGCGTGGGGTGCTCAAAGTCGCGGCGGTGAAGGCTCCTGGCTACGGAGACCGCCGAACCGAAATGCTCAAGGACATCGCCACTCTCACTGGAGCAACGGCTTTCATGGAGGCGCTTGGACGCAAGGTGGAGAGCGCAACTCTCGACGATCTCGGCACTGCCAAGCGGGTCCTCATCGACAAGGACAACACCCTCATCGTCGACGGCGCGGGCCCCAAAAAAGAGATCAAGGGCCGAATCGAACTGATTCGGCGCCAAATCGAAGAGAGCACGAGCGACTACGACAAGGAGAAGCTCCAGGAACGCCTCGCCAAGTTGAGCGGTGGTGTGGCCGTGATCCGGATCGCAGCACCGACGGAGCCCGAAATGAAGGAACGCAAGGCGAGGGTGGAAGACGCGCTGGCAGCGACTCGAGCAGCTGTGGAAGAGGGCGTCGTGCCTGGCGGCGGCGTCGCGCTGATTCGCGCCGCCAAGAGGATCGACAAGCTCGAGCTCGAAGGCGACCAACTCTTGGGCGCCAAGCTCCTTCAGCGGGTGTGCGAGGCGCCACTCGAGCAGATCGCCAAAAACGCGGGGGCCGAAGCCCGAGTCGTCGTCGAGACGGTCAAGCGCGAAAAGGGCGCGAACGGCTACGATGCCCGAAGCGACAAACACTGCGATCTGCTCAAGGCTGGGATCATCGATCCCGCCAAGGTCGTCCGAACCGCCGTGGAAAACGCCTGCAGCATTGCGGGCCTGATGCTCACGACCGAGGCCATCATCGCCGAGCGGCCCGAGCCCGAAGCCGCGGGCGGCGGCGGGGCACCCGATATGGGCGGCATGGGCGGCATGGGCGGCATGGGCGGTAT
>JAJDAH010000257.1 GCA_029261965.1 Polyangiaceae bacterium | reverse complement strand
GTGCTCATGCGCCGTCCAGTATCTCCAACGGGACTTCGACGAAGCGTTCACGCGGATCTTTCCAGACGAACAACTTGTGCGCCGTCACCGTTCCGCCGTCGACCGCCGTCACGAGGTAGGCGAGCGAGAACGAAGGTTTGTCGGTCCCGCCCATCGTCATGCTTCGATCGTCTTCTTCACTGAAATACGCTCCACAGTCCAGGTGAGAATGAAAAAATACCTTGACCGGACGGCCTGATTTTTCCCCTTCATCGAGCGCGCGCTCGAACTTTTTTGCGTTGATCTTGAAATAGTCATGACCCGTGCGGGGGTGACCTTCGGGATCGATCTGGTGGTACTTGTTCGCCAGGTTTTCGAGCTCCACGGCTCGATCACACAACAGCGCGTCAGATTCTGGCCCCTCGAGGTACCCGCAGGCTTCCTCGTCGCGACCGTAGGCGTCGACCGCCGCCTTCTCGACGACGTCGAGCACGTTCTTGGGGACTTTCACCCCACCGTTCGTCCATGCTTTCACCAGACGTACTGCCTTTCCCACTTCATGGGCGCGAAATAGCGGTCCCCCCGGTCGCACGCAATCGTCACCACACAACCACCGCCGCGCTCGCGGTGGAGCCGCTCGGCGATCTTGACCGCAGCGAAGACGTTGGCGCCCGTCGAGTGCCCGACATGCAGGCCCTCCTCGGCGCTCAGTCTGTCGGACATGTCCCAACCGTCTTCCGTGCCGATCGGCATGACTTCGTCCGGGACGTTCGCGTCGTAGATCTCGGGAACGAGGCTGCTTTCCATGTGTTTGAGACCCTCGAGGCCGTGCAGCGCCTCCGCAGGCTCGACGGCGACGCAGTGCACGGGCGACGTGTGGCGCTTGAAGCGGCGAGTGGTGCCCATCGAGGTGCCGCTCGTGCCGAGCCCCGCCACGAAGTGCGTGATTCGGTCGCCGAGAGCGTCGAGCACCTCCGCGGCGGTGCCATCGTGATGGGCGAGGGGGTTCGAGGGGTTCGAGTACTGGTCGGGATAGAAGTACTTGTCGCCTTCCTTGTTCACGATTTCTCTCACGACGCGGATCGCGCCGTCGGAACCTTCCATCGGTGAGCTGTAGATGATCTCGGTGCCAAACGCCTGGGTGATGTCCTTGCGCGCTTTGGTGACGTTTTTCGGCATGACGAGGGCCACCTGGTACCCCATGGCGGCGCCGAGCATCGAGTACGCGACTCCGGTGTTGCCGCTCGTGGCGTCGATGAGGATCTTGTCGCTAGTCAGCCGACCATCTGCGATCGCGTCTTGCATCATTCTGAGAGCCGGCCGGTCCTTGACCGATCCGCCGGGGTTACAGAACTCGAGCTTCAGGTAGACCTCGACGCTCGGCGCTTCTTTCGTGACTCGGTCGAGCCGTACGAGAGGAGTGTTGCCCACGGCGTCGACGACGCTGGACAACAGGCGAGAACGAAAGCGCGACGTTTTCATTCAGTCGTCGATGCCGAGCTCTCGGCGGATCTTCCCGAGGGCGCGCCATGCCCCGGCCCCCGCCATCCGTGCGATCGGGTGGCGGAAGAACTCGCTGTGCCGGAAGGGCTTCGGTTCGCCGTAGGCGAGAATATTCACTCGCCCGAAGCCAGCACGATGCAAGTACTGCGCTTCGAGCAGCGCGCCTTCGTGGCCGCGCACCACTCCAGTCGCCGCTTCGAGTCGCGCTTGGCCGTGTTCGCCCACCTCGTCGAGGCGGCGTTGACGGGTGTAGCGGTCCTCTTGGAACATCAGCCGCCGGCGATCGCCGGGACGATGCTCAGCTCTTGGCCGCTTTCGACTTTGGTGTCGAGGCCGTCGAGGAATCGGATGTCCTCGTCGCCGACGTAGAGATTGACGAAGCGGCGAACGGCGCCTTTTTCATCGAGGAGGCGCTCGCGAATGCCGGGATGCTCCTTCTCGAGGTTTTCGATCACCTCTTTGACCGTGTCGCCTCCCATGCTCACCTCGTCGCTACCGCCCGTCAGAGAGCGAAGCGGGGTGGGGATCCGGACAGTTGTCGCCATGACGTAGTGCTCCTTGTTTTCAAGCGGCACAGCTGGGAGCTGTGTACCGCGACTCCTGAATGTCGAATATGGACCGGTTTTCACCGCAAAGGGGGCAAGACGCACGCCGCCGAACGGGGACTCGGCGATGGCGGTCGCGGAGGCCGTCGAAGGTGTGGATTTGGCCGAAGTCGGGCTCGCCAGAGAGCACCCGGAGAGCGAGATCGGCCATGAGGGCACCCGCGAAACCCACCACGGGTCCCATCACACCGGCGGTGTCGCAGTTGGGCGCGGGGCCGCCGGAGGGCAGGTCCTCGAACAAACATCGGTAGCAGGGGGTGCCGGTCGGAGAAACGCTCCAACACGTCGACGTCCAGCGGATTGCCGCGCCATGCACCACCGGGGTCCGCTCGATCCCGCAGGCGTCGGCCACCAAGAACTTCGTCGGAAAGTTGTCGGCCCCTTCGACGACGACGTCGACGGATCGCGCCAGCTCGAGGGCATTGCACGGCAAGAAGCGTGAGCGGCAAAGCTCGATTCGCGACTCGATGGCGCCGCGCTGGACGAGGGCGCGTTTTGCGGCTTCGAGCTTGTCCTGTCCGATGTCGGCTTCCGCGAAAAGGATCTGTCGGTGCAGGTTCGTCTCGTCGACGAGATCGTCGTCGGCCAGCACGAGGCGTTCGACGCCGGCGAGCGCGAGCACCAGCGCGGCCGGACAACCGAGCCCGCCAACGCCGACGACGAGCGCGCTTTTGCCCGCGAGCGCGGTCGATTCAGTTTCGGAAGTATTCATCGAGGCTGAAGTACCGTTCGCCGGTGTCGCAGAGAACCGTGACGATGTGGGAGCTTTCACCGAGCTCTCGGGCCAGCTGGAGGGCGACGGCGACGTTGGCTCCGGCGCTGATTCCGACGAGCAGTCCCTCCTTCTTCGCGAGATCCACCTTGCATTGGTAGGCAGCGAGATCGGTGACGGTGCGGACCTCGTGCGGGACCTCGCTGTCGTAGTTGCGGGGCACGAAACCCGCCGCCAGGCCTTGGATCTTGGTTGGGCCCCGCTCGCCCCTGGAAATCGTCGCGCAAGCGTCGGGCTCCACCGCCACGACGCGGCACTTTGGCGCGCGGGCGCGAAGTACGCGCCCCACGCCGCTGACCGTTCCACCTGTCCCCACGGCCGCGACGAAACCGTCGATTCGGAGATCACCGAGCGCGTGCAGGATTTCCTCCGCCGTCGTGCGCTCGTGAACCTCCGGGTTGGCCGAGTTGTCGAACTGTTGGGGCATGAAGCTGCCCCGCGTCTCCTCGGCAATCTCGCGGGCCTTGGCGATCGCGCCCTCCATCTGCGCGCTCGCTGCCGTGAGCACGACCTCCGCCCCGAATGCCTCGAGAAGGGCGCGTCGCTCGAGGCTCATGCTCTCGGGCATGGTGAGCACACATCGATAACCGCGACGGGCGCAGACCAAGGCCAAGCCAATACCGGTGTTCCCGCTGGTGGGCTCGACCACCACGCCACCCGGGCCGAGCTTTCCCTCCCGCTCGGCGCGCTCGATCATGGCGAGGCAAATGCGATCCTTCACCGAGCCGCCGGGGTTCGCCGCTTCGAGCTTGCCGAACACGCGACCCCGTGGCTTTTCGCGACCGAGACTGCGGATCTCCACGAGCGGAGTGTCGGCGATGAGGTCGAGAACGCTGGCGTAGATGCCGGGCAGATCGGGGAGGGCGGGACGGAAGGACATCGGAAAAGGCGGAGGAAAACGTCTGCTTAGATAACGTACACGTAGCGCTGTGCCGCTGGTCGCCGGAGACTCAGCGCGTCCGCCCGACCGCAGATGTCTTTCACGGTGATCGCGTCGAAGCACGCCTCCACGCGCGCCGACAGGTCCTCGAACACCGCCTCGGTGACGCGCCGAGAATCGTCGGCCTGGCTCGACTTTGCTCCGTTTGCCGGGCGGTCGCCGAGAATGATCGGCCCTTCAATCGCTCGAATCACGTCGCCGAGAGGGATGTCTCCCGGCTCCCGCGCTAGCAGATACCCCCCTTGGGGCCCTCGCTTGCTGCCGACGATGCCCGCTCGTTTCAGGTCTTGGAAGATCTGCTCGAGGAAGCGCGGCGGGATCCCTTGGCGCGATGCGATGTCCTTCACCTGGGTCGGACGGCCCTCGTTGTAGAAGGCGATGTCGAAAAGCGCCCGCACCGCGTACCGCCCCTTGTTCGAGAGCTTCACGGGGCCGGTATGAGTTCCTACATCGGGTTTGTCAAGATTGGGTTTCCGCTGGGACCGGAACTGCCTGGCTCGTCCAACACATGACGTATCGTGCACATACATCAGAAAATATTGCGCTTTTGGAAATCAAGTGCGGCGCTGCCGCGCGGGCGGCGCTGGCTCTCGACGTCGCGAGACCCGGCCGCGCGGCCTATCGATCAGCCGCGAACTTTCTGGTGTCCGCGGAAAATGACACCGCACAACCCAGCGCTCGGGGCTGAACATTCTTCCGCATTGCTAAACTCTAGGCCCCGGTTCCGCGTACTGGCGTGTGCCTGACGCGGAAAGGCGAAACGGAGAGCGCCGAATGCCTTATTGGTTGGCCTTAGCAGCGACACTTGCCCTGTTCATCAGCGGCTGCGGATCGAGCGGAGGCGACCGGCCGCCAATCGATAACTTCGGAAGCGCAGCCTGCACCCCGAACGTCGACTGCGGAGGCTGCGCGACCTGCAACGACAAGTGTCTTTGCGCCGTTGGCGACCGGGCGGGCTGCGCCCAGGCCTGTGGACTGCCGATGGGCGCCGGTGGAACGCCCGGTGTTGGAGGAACCCCCGGCGTTGGTGGTGGCGGCAACGTGGCGGGCGGCGTCGGCGGCTCCGGCGGAGGTGTTCCTCCGGCTGAACGCTTTCTGGCGGCGGGTGCGAAGGTCGCAGGCGTGACGATCTATCAGGGCGTGGAGATACCGCTCATGCAGGGTGGATTCGAAATCCCGCCGTTCGAACGAAACGCGGCTGTCGTCGCGAGGCGCTCGGCGATGATGCGGGTTTTCATGGATCTCGATCCGACCTTCCAAGCGCGCGACTTGGTGGTCGCCCTCGAGCTCGTCAGCGCCCTCAATCCCGGTACCCAGGAACAGCCGCGGTTCGTTACGGCCCCGTCGAACCCGCTCGATTTTTTCAGCACGTTCAACTTCGACATTCCCGCCGAGTTCATGACGGAGGATCTCGCCTACCGGATCCGCATTCTGGAAGCGACGCCGGGCGTGCAGTCGCCGGGTGACGCCGCTTTGTCCGAGTTCCCGGTCGGTGGCGGACTGGCGGGAGCGTCAGCGTTCAGTGTGTTTGGCCCGCTCAGAATCACCGTCGTGCCGGTGATCAACAACGGGATCTTCCCTGACACGAGCCCGGGGCGCATCCAGCAGTACCACGACCTGCTTTTCAAGCTCTACCCGACCGAAGCCGTCGAGATCAACGTGAGAGCGCCCATCGATCCGCAGTCCGTGGGCATCGGCGCCGTCGGCGCGCAAGGAAACAACTGGGGCAACACGCTCAACTTCGTCCAGAACGTGCGCTCCGGCGACGGAGTCGACAGCCGCGTCTACTACTACGGGGTCATCACCCCAACCAACTCGATCCGCGACTATTGCGGCTTCGGGTGTGTCGCTGGTCTCGGAAGCGTGCCTCCGCCGCAGTCGTCGAACGGGCGCGTATCGACCGGTCTCGGTTTCTTTCCTGATGGTAGCGGGAACGGCTCGCCTGACACGATGGCGCACGAGGTGGGTCACTCGCTCGGTCGGCCGCACGCGCCATGCCAAACGCAGGACGCCCCTCCTGGCTTCCCATACCCGGGTGGCGGCATCGGCGTCACCGGCTACGACATCCTGACCAAGCTACCGGTCCCGACGAACCATTTCGACATCATGGGGTATTGCGATCCGAACTGGATCAGCGACTACAACTATCAGAACCTCTTCGACCGAATCTCTTTCGTGAACCAGTTCGGCAGCGTCGTCGGCGTGGAGAAGAAGCGATACCGGGTCGCCATCGTCGACTTCGACGGGACGCTGAAGTGGGGCCTGCCTCTCGACATGGCGGACGTCCCGAGTGGACCCAAGAGGGTCATCGAGACCCTCGACGAAGCCGGCAAAGTGGTCGGCAAGGTCGAGGGGTTCTTCGAGCCCTTCGATCACCTCGATGGAGGCCTGCTGTACGTCGAGGATGAGACTGTCGCGAAACTCTCGCTCTCGCCGGGCGTAGCATCCCTCAAGCCGGTCGGCGTCGGTACGACCGCGATTCTCCCCATCGCCCCTTGAGAGCCCTATGACGACCCCTCTGTCGCGGCACGGCATCCTCGCGGTGCTCGCCGGCCTGTCGGTGTCCGCTGGATGCAAAGAGAAGGCCGAGGTCGAGCCGGAACCCGCGCGAATCGAAGCGAAGACCGGGTCGGCAACCGAGAAACCCGTGGCTCCTCCGGACAAAGCAGCGCCCCCGGTCGGAACCGAAGAGGAGCCGAAGGACGAGGCCGCGACGGCAACGGGCTCGACGTCGAAAAAGGTCGAAGCCAACGAGGTCCCGGCGGCTGCGGAGGCCGAGGGGAAAAAGAAGCCGGGCAAGGCCCAGGCTTCTTGCGCGGCCGACGGTTGCGCACCCGGCGCTTGCGGCGGCGGCGGCTGAGCGGCTGACTCAGCCGTGCGACTGGGGTCAGGCTCGGGCGCTGGCGCCGGACGAGTACAGGCCGTCGAGCGTCGGGCCGTACTTCTCGAGCACGTTGCGCCGCTTCAACTTCATCGTCGGCGTCAACATCCCGTTGTCGGTCGTGAAGTCTTCGGAAATGACGGCGAAGTTCTTCGGTCGCTCGAAGCCCTTGAAGCTGCCGCTTCGGTCGGCGAGCTCTTGCTTGATGAGCTCGCGCACCTTCGGGTTGTTTTCCCAGTCGCCGGACACACCGTTCTCTCGTCCCCACTTCTCGATCGAATCCATGTCGAGCACGACGAGGGCGACGTTGTGGGGTTTGTTGTGACCGTGAATCATCACGTTGGCGATGAACGGGCTGAGCTTGAGATCCTCTTCGAGCGGTGAGGGCACGACGTACTTGCCGTTCTCGAGCTTGTACTGCTCCTTGATGCGGCCGGTGATGTGGAGGTAGCCCTCGTCGTCGAGGCGCCCCATGTCGCCGGTGCGAAATCCGCCGTCCGTCATCAGGACCTTCGCGTTTTCGTCGTCGCGCTTGTGATAACCCTGCATGACGTTTGGGCCGTAGACGAGAATCTCGCCGTTGATCGGGTCTTCGGTGACCGCATTGTCGATGACGATCTTCACTCCGGGGATGGCTTTGCCGACGCTGCCAATCTTGCGGTTTCTCGGGTAGTTCGCGGTGGCGATGGGGCTGGTTTCGGTGAGCCCGTAGCCCTCGTAGACGTCGATGCCGAGAGCGTCGATGAACTCGGCGACCTCGGTGGAAAGTGCAGCGCTGCCGCTGATGGCGTACTTGAGGCGGCCACCGAACTTGAGGCGGATCTTGCTGAAGATGATCTTGTCGGCCAGCGAGAGGCCGAGCCCGCCGAGCGCGCTGACTCCTTCGCCTTTGGATTTCTTCGTCGCGTTCGAGATGCCGTTGCGAAACAGGTTCTGGATGAACCCTGGTTTGTCCGACATCTGTTTGTTCACGCCGTCGTAGATGCGGTTGAAGATCCGCGGTACGGCGAACAAGACCGTCGGCTGTACCTCGGCGAGATTGGCAACCAGGTTCGCCACATCATCGTTGATGCCGAGGGAACAGCCGATGCTCAGCAAGGCGTGGAGCTCGCAGGTTTGACCAAACGAATGGGCCCACGGCAGAAACGACAGCGATCGGTCGCTGGGCTCGAAGGGGAAGATCTGCTGGACGGCGTTGATGTTGCTGGTGATGTTCCCGTGGCTCAGGATCACTCCCTTCGGGTTGCCAGTGGTGCCTGAGGTGTAGATGAACCCAGCGGTCTCCTCAGCGTCCGGATATTCGTTGTCGACGGGGTTCTCCGCACCCTTCTTGCAAAGCGCGCCGAAGGAATCTGGATTCTCGGCGGGCAGGTCGAACCCAATGACGTGCTCGATGCTCGGGCAGTCCTTCTGAATCTGCTTGAGCTTGTCGTAGATCTCTTGGGTCGCGCCGATCGCTACCTTCGCGCCACAGTCGTCGAGGATGAATTGCCATTCCTTCGGGAGCTGCGCTTCGTACATGGGTACGAACGCGGCTCGGCGGCCGTAGGTCGCGTAGGCCGCAACCGCCCATTCGACGCGGTTGTTGGCGATGATGCCGACCTTGTCGCCGGGACCGACGCCCAAGCTGGCCAATCCGCCGCGGAAGTCATCGACGAGTTTCTTGAAGTCTGCGTAGGACATCCACTTCCAGGCGCCCCCTTTCTTGACTCCAAAAAGCTCTCGGTTCGCGAACTTCTCGCAACTCACTTCGCTCAGCTGAACCAGATTCTTGAACTCTTCACTCATGGCGATCGCGTCGAGCGTAACCCACGCCGCGGTACCCGCGCCAGGATGAGCGCGTCGGTCGGCCGCCCTCGCGTGCTACGCTCGGGCCGCCGTGCCGCTGTTCTCCATCGTCACTTTTGGTTGTCAGATGAACCAGCACGACTCCGATCGAATCGGGGAAGTGCTGGGCACGGCGGGCTACGATCCGGCCGCTGGGGTCGCCGATGCGGACGTGATCATCCTGAACACTTGCAGCGTCCGAGAGAAGGCTGAGCAGAAATTGCGCAGCGAGGTGGGTCGTCTCAAGAGGCTCAAGCGGGCTCGACCGGGGCTCGTGATTGGCGTCGCTGGGTGCGTGGCCCAGCAAGAGGGGGATCGACTGCTCGGTAGCATGCCCGACGTCGACGTCGTCGTCGGTCCCGACAACATCGCCGAGCTTCCGGTGCTCCTGGCGGACGTGGAATCCGGGGCGCCCCCGCGGGTGCGCACCGAGTTCGACCTCGATGAGCCTCGATTCTTGCAGGCGCGGCCGACGCCCGGTTCGGTTCGGCCGACGGCTTTCGTCACGATCATGAAGGGATGCGACGAGCGCTGCTCGTTCTGCATCGTCCCGACCACGCGGGGACCCGAGCGCTACCGCCCGAGTTCCGAGGTGCTCGACGAATGCGAGCGGTTCGTCGAGGCCGGCGTGCGAGAGATCACGTTGCTCGGACAAACGGTCGACAGCTACCTCGATCCCGAAGGGGCGCTGGCCCTCGGCACCGAAGCTCCGAGGGCGGTCCAGGCATCGGCCCCGCGGCGTGGGGCACAGAAAACCCGCGACGAGAGCCAGTTTCCGGCGCTCCTCCGCGCGATCGCCGACAGGGTGCCCGAGCTCGTTCGGCTTCGGTACACGAGCCCACATCCGCGTCACCTGACACCGTCGTTGGTTCGAGCCCACGCCGATCTCCCGGTGCTCGCGAAGCACGTTCACATGCCCGTGCAGTCGGGCAGCGATCGTTTGCTCAAGCGCATGCTCCGTCGGTACTCCGTCGCGGAGTACGTGGAGCGCACGGACGCACTCCGAAGAGCCGTGCCCGGGCTCACGTTGTCCACCGACGTCATCGTTGGCTTCCCTGGCGAAACGCGCGAGGAGTTCGCCCAGACCCTCGAGCTCGTGGCTGAGCGCCGATTCGCGAGCGTTTATGGCTTCAAATACTCACCGAGGCCGTCCACCCCAGCGATCAAGCTCGGCGACGACGTCAGCACCCAAGAGAAGTCCGCTCGCCTCGCAGAGCTATTCGACCTCAGCGAATCGCTCCGCCGAGAGCAGCTCGCCACCTTGGTTGGCACGACGCAGTCGGTGCTCGTCGAGGGAGTCGGCAAAGGCGCCCGCTATACCGGCAGAACCGAGCGAAACGAGATCGTGCATTTCGAAAGCAATCGCGATCCCACCGGACTCGTGCTCGACGTCGTGATTCGCGAGGCTTTCAAACACTCCCTGGGTGGGGAGCCTGTTGCGTTGGCACCGCGCCCCGATACCTTCAGGACCGCCCCGCGCCGAGCGCTGCCCGTGCTCTGAGGAACATGCCGATCATCAAACCTTTCGAAGGGGCGACGCCCCAAATCGCCGATGACGCGTTCATCGCCGAAAACGCGACCATCATCGGAAAGGTCAGAATCGGCGCCGAGTCGAGCATCTGGTACGGCGCCGTGCTCCGAGGGGACGTTGGAGGCATCAAGATCGGCAAACGCAGCAATGTTCAAGATCTCGCTTGCATCCACATGACGCTCGGGTTCTCGGACACGGAAATCGGCGACGAAGTGACCGTCGGCCACGGCGCGGTCATCCATGGCGCCAAGATTCGAGACGGCGCGCTAGTCGGAATGGGATCCGTCGTGCTGGACAACGCCGAAGTTGGCGAGGAGGCCATCGTCGCCGCGGGCGCCGTCGTACCATCCGGCATGAAAGTGCCCGCGCGGACTCTGGTCATGGGCACGCCGGCGGCGGTCAAAAAAGAGCTCGGCGAGGCTCAGGCTCGCGCCGGGCGCCTCGGCGCAGAGCGCTACCTCGAGCTCGCGCGGCAACACCGCTGAGCTTCTCGTCAGGGAACGTCCTAACCACCGCCGACGAAGTGCACGATCTCGACGACGTCGCCCTCCGCCAGCAGGGTGCTTTCGTGCTCGGCCCGCGGAACGACTTCCTGATTTTTTTCGACCGCCACTGGCCCCTGGGTCAGGCCGAGGCGCTCGACGAGCGCCCGGATAGAGGTCCCATCGGGAACTTCGACAGGATCTCCGTTGACCATCAACTTCATGAAGCCCGACGCTATCAGGGACGATGACGGACCCGTCAAGCGTTCAGATGATTGATGGTGCTTTGGCGGTTTTCGAACGCCGGCGGTACGATCACGGCTGTGCGTAAGGTCGCGATCACGGTCGGGGTGCTGACGGGGCTGATTGCCGCGGGCGCCGGCGGTTTTTTCGCCGCCGAAAGCGCGATGTTTCCGGACGGTCGAGCTCTCGGCGGGATGTACGTGGGGGGCGAGCTTCAGCCCCCCGACGAGAGCCTGGGGCATTGGCTCGAGAAGCGGCGGGTCGAGCTCGGCAAAGCGCCGGCCCACGTCGATTTGGGCAACGAATGGGTCGAGCTCACTCTTGGCGATCTCGGTATCGAGGTCGACGTGGGCGAGACGATGGAACGCACGCTCGCCGAAGCCCAGCGGGGCAATCTCAGCCAGCGACTCTACCGGTGGATGAGCGCGAGGCGAGGGGACGTGGACCTACCGCTCAGTTGGTCCTTCG
>JAJDAH010000256.1 GCA_029261965.1 Polyangiaceae bacterium | reverse complement strand
GAGCCAGCGGGAGCTGAGCTCGTCCGGATGAATGTTGACGAAGATCCGTTCGCCGGGCGCGCGTTCCGCGGCGACGTGGCGAATCACCCGACCGACCCGACCGCAGGAGCCCTCCGCGCTGGCGGCTTCGAAGAGTTTCATCGGGTTCTTGAACTTGGGCCATTTGCAGCGAACTAGAGCCTCGTAGGCGAACAGCTTTCCGCTCTGCAGCTCGACGATCGGCTGAAACACCACGTCGATGTCGTTCTCGGTGATCGACCGCGGGTTCTCCGGCGCCTGGCTCGGACGCCGATGGCCGATCGCCGGGATCCCCTCGCTCCCGTCGAACGTCCATTTTAGCCGGTCACGCGCCAATTTCTCCGCCGATCCCTTTCATGCGCCCCCGAATGCAGCGGGTCAGTCCCACGCCATGATCTTGCCGATGTCTTCTTTGATCTCGGCGAGGGTCCAGGGCTCGGTGCCGGGTTTGTCGGCGCCCGTGCTCCGTTTGACCTCGAACATGCCGAGGTGCTGCCCACCGACGTCGAAACACTTGCCGGTGATGTCCTTGGCGTCGTCGGAGGCGAGGTAGACCACGATGGGGGAAATGTGCGCTGGCGACAGGTCGTCGAGCGCTCCACCCTGAAAGGCCGGAAGATCATCGGTCATTCTCGTGAGCGCAACCGGCGTGATGGCGTTCACGCGGACGTTGAACTTCTGAAATTCCATGCTCGCGACGCGTGTCAACCCGTAGACACCAGCCTTCGCAGCGCCATAGTTGCCCTGGCCGAAGTTGCCGATCAGACCCGACGTCGACGACGTATTGATGATGCTCCCTCCGGTGCCCTGCTCGCGCATGCGACGGAAAGCGGCTTGGAGGCAAGCGAACGTGCCTCGCAGGTGCACCTCGATGACGGTGTCCCACATCGCCGGCTCCATCTTCGAAATCGTCTTGTCTCGAAGGATGCCAGCGTTGTTGACCAGAATGTCGAGGCGGCCGAACGCGTCGAACGCCGAAGCAACGATCTTCTCCCCGTTCTCGAACGAGCCGACCGCGTCGTAGTTTGGTGCGGCGTCACCCCCGGCGTCCTTGATCTCCTGGACGACCTTGTCGGCCATCATGGCTCCGCCGCCATCTCCGGAGCGGTCCCCACCGAGGTCGTTGACGACGACTTTCGCGCCCTCCTTGGCCAGGGCGAGCGCATGACAGCGTCCAATTCCGCCGCCCGACCCCGTCACGATCGCTACTTTTCCATCCAAAGCGCCCATTCTCGTTTGCTCCTGTTGTGCCTGGTCAGTGAATGAGGGTCGGTGTGTGGCTGAAAGCGGACCACCGATACCCGTGAGATGAGCGACGCAGCCTACTACAAACGCGGGATGGGGTACCGGCAGGTTCCTTCGGCGGCGTCCGAGGGCCGAAACGGCCCTGGTCTTCTGCGGTTCAGCGACGCCCGGGCCGGCGCGACACGAAGTCGAGCATGACGTAGGAGCCAAGCTCGCTCGGTCGCGTGAAAAACGCTCGGCCCCGGTTCACTTCGGTCATGCGCTCGACGAAACCCACGAGCTCCGGGGCGTCGTCGAGCATGAAGGTGTTGATCGTCACGCCGAGGCGTGTGAGTCGATGAACCTGCTTCATCGTCTGACCCACGGCGAGAGCCGAAACGCTACCAAGTCCCATCGGCAGCTCCGCGTGGAGCTGCTGACCAATGTAGTAGGCCGTGGGTTGCCCGTCGGTGATGACCAGAATCTGGGGACTCTTGCTGGGATGTTTCGCGATGAGCCTCTCGGCCACCAACAAACCCGCCTGAAGGTTGGTGAAGGGCTCCCCGGCGTCCCAAGTAACTTCGGGCAAGCTCCGAAGCTGCAACTCCTTCGCTCTGGTCGAAAACCCCACGACAAAAAAATCGTCCCGAGGAAAACGAGTCCGGACCATGTGGTCCAGCGCCAGGGCCACTCGCTTGGCGGCACCGAATCGGCCCTCCCAGCTCATCGACCAGGAAAGGTCGATGAGCAGAACCGTCGTCGTCCTAGTCGCGTAGTCGAGCTCGCGGACCTCGAAGTCCTCGACCTCGAGCTCGACGGGGATCTTTGCCCCAGCGCCGCCGCGGGCGCTCCGCAAGACACCGTTGAAAACGGTCTTGACGACGTCGAGGTCGAACGGATCGCCGAAACGAAAGGCGTGTGTCTCGTCTGGCTTGGGCGTCGCGCCGCCGCGCGCGTCCATCGAGTGGTCGCCACGCGCGTCCTTCGGAAGGCTCGCAAACACGTCGGCCAGCGCCTGGGCGCCGAGCCGTCTGATCGCCCGCGGGGTCAGCTCCGCGCGGGCGTCGCGCAACAGCCCACGGTCCGCGAGCGACTTTTGCATGTCGCGAAGCAGCACCAGCGATCGCGCAGCGTCGGGATTGCCGAGCAGCTCTTCCAGCTGCTCGGGGGAAATCGAGCCGAGGTTGCCCTCGGCTAGCGCCCGGAGCGTCAGCGAGATTTGTTCGAAGCGTTTGCGCACCGTCTGCGCGGTTTCGTAGTCCGCAGCTTCCGGCCCTCGGAAGTCCGCGCCGTGCGATTCCACGAATCGTTCGAGCTTTCTCAAATCGTCGAGCTCATCGAGCAGACGAAGAAAATCGTGCCCGGCGTCTTCGTCTTCGAACGGCCAATTGCCAAATGCTTCGATCTCCGCAGAAAGCGAAGCCCTCTCCTCGTGCTTTCGCGTCAAAAAATCGTTCAGCCTGGCGGACTCGAGACCATGCTCCTCGAGGACGGCGCGCTCTTCGGTGCGGAGGATGTCGTCGAGTCGCTCGCGGATCTCCCGAGTGGAATCGCGCAGGTGGTATCGAGTGCGGAGTTCTTCGAGCTCCTGGTCGAGCTCGGCTCGGAGCTCCTCGGTTCCCATGACGCGGAAGCTCGTCGTCTGAAAACCGAACCGTTTCATCCACTCGAGCGCTTGTTCGACGCTGAGTCCCTCCATCAACAGCCGGCTCATCGCGTCGAGCACCTCTTCGGGAGCGAGCGAGAACTCCGCGAGAGTCCCGTCCCAGCGCCCGTAGCGATACGTCTTCATCGAGCGCCGTACTGGAGCGAGCCGTCCACCTGCTTCTTGTTGAGGCGATTGCAGGAGTGCAGACCGTCGAGGAGGAACTCGATCGCCGACGCCAACGCCGCTGGGGAGTCGCCCCCAGCGACCTTTCTTGCCCACTGTTCGAGCCCGGGGATCTGGTCGAGCCCGACGATGTAGTCCTCCGAAGGCATCTCGGCGCTGACCTCTACGTTCCAGCCCGAATCGAAGGCATCCACGATGCTGGAAAGCTCGTCGGGGTCGGCGATTTCCTCGAACACGACGCGGGTGGCCCGCTTCGTGAGCTCCGAGACGACATCCACCGGAGATCCATCCCCCGAGTACTCGAGCTCGAGCTTGCCCAGGATCGACGTCGCCAGCGCGTCGAGGTCGCTGATCCTCGGGACCGCGCGGGTTTCGCCGAGACGGAGGGCGCGACGGATCGAGCTGGCGACGAGGATCTCGTAGCTCGCGATCGACATTCGTACCGACACCCCGGACAGTTGGCTCACGTCGGGGCTCGAACGTGCCTGAAACGTGATCTCGGCCGAGAGATTCCTCATGAACTCCGGGACCGTGACTTCGACGCCTTCGACCGCGGGCAGCTCGGCTTCTTGGTCGACGATGCGAAGCTCGAGCTCTCGCGTCGCGGGGTAGTGGGTGCGCACCTGGGAGCCATAGCGGTCCTTCAGCGGCGTTATGATTCTGCCGCGACTCGTGTAGTCCTCGGGGTTCGCGCTCGCGACGACCAGAACGTCGAGCGGCAACCGGACCTGATATCCCTTGATTTGGAGATCGCGCTCCTCCATCACGTTGAACAGGGCGACTTGGACTTTTTCGCTCAGATCCGGCAGCTCGTTGATGCAAAACACGCCGCGGTTGGCGCGCGGAAGCAGGCCGAAGTGCATCGTGAGCTCGTCTCCGAGCGAGCGCCCTTCCGCCACCTTGATCGGATCGACGTCGCCGATGAGGTCGGCGACCGATACGTCGGGCGTGGCGAGCTTTTCGACGTATCGCGCGTCGCGGTGGATCCATTCGATCGGCGTAGCGTCGCCATGGCTGGCGACGAGCGCCCTGCCCTGGGCACTGACCGGCGCCTCGGGCTCGTCCCGCGTCTCCGTGTTTGCGATCGCTGGCAACCACTCGTCGAGCAGCTCGGCGAGGGCGCGAATCATACGCGTCTTGGCTTGCCCTCGCTCCCCTAGAAAGATCATGTCGTGCCCACAGAGAAGTGCATTCTCGACCGCTGGGACGACGGTGTCTTCGTAGCCGATGATGCCGGAAAACAGCTTTTCGCCAGCGCGCAACCGCCGAATCACGTTCGAGCGGATTTCCTCTCGGACCGAGCGTCGCGCGTAGCCCGAGCGCCTCAGCTCTCCCAGGGTTCGAGGCGCAGGCTGGGCGGACATTCTGATACCCTAGCCGGCCACTCGCGGCGCACAAGCGAGGAAAGGCGTAGTCAACGTGCCCTCGTCGACCAGAATCAAAAAAGCCATCGACCGCGAGGGCGTCGTGCTGATGCCAGGTTGCTACGACGCGCTGAGCGCGCGGATTCTCGCGCGGCTCGAGTTCAGCGCCGGGTTCATTTCAGGCTACTCGGTGTCCGCGGGGCATCTCGGCCAGCCGGATGTCGGGCTGCTGACGACGACGGAGATGGCGGACGCCGCTCGGCGCATCTGCACCGCGGCCTCGCCGGTTCCGATCATCGCCGACGCGGATACGGGTGGGGGCAATCCGCTCAACGTTCAACGAACCATCCGCGATTTGATTTCCGCCGGCGCCGCCGGGTGCTTTCTCGAGGACCAGCTCTGGCCCAAAAAGTGCGGACACATGAGCGGCAAGCGAGTGATTCCTCTCGAAGAGCACGTCGAGAAGATTCGGGCTGCTAGGGACGTCATCGGCGAAGCCGACTTCTTCTTGGTGGGTCGCACGGATGCGCGGGCGGCCGTGAGCCTCGACGACGCGATTCGCCGTGCCAATGCCTACGTGGAGGCAGGAGCCGACGGCAGCTTCGTCGAGGCCCCCCGCGACGAGAGCGAGCTCGTGACCATCGCCAAAGAGACGCGCGGCCCGCGCGTCGCCAACATGATCGAAGGCGGCAAGACTCCCCTGTACACGCCCGAGGAGCTTCGAGAGCTTGGCTTCGAGCTCATCGTACACCCGTTGACTCCCCTTTACGCGGCCGCCAGAGGCATGCTCGATGTATTGGGGGAGCTCAAGCAAAAGGGCACGACGCGCGATCGTCTCGACAAGCTGGCGACCTTCCAGGAGTTCAACGAGTTGGTCGACCTCCAGAGCATCTACGACGTCGAGAAGAAATACTCCGCGGATTGAAGACCCAACCGAGCACGATGGCCCGATCCGACGGACTCTCGAGCGCCGATCCGGAAGCCCGGCCGGTTGGCACGTTCATCCCCTTCTCTCGCCAGCGGGTGCTGGACATGCTCGTCGACGAAGCGGCGACGCGAAGAACGGATGGTGAGAACACGTTTTCGGAAGACGACCTGGAACGACTGCGCGTCCTGCACCGACTCCTCAACGCGTTTTTCCACTTCGAGTTCCACGATCTTCTCGAGCGGATGAAGGAGCACTATGCGCCCTTCGATCCCGAGCTGGCACTCACCACGGAAACCGAAACGAACCGAGACAGTCTGCCCGTGCCGTCGTTGGCCCCGATTTCCTCGGCGCACGCGCTCGCCGAAGACCTCCACTGGGTGCTTTCAAGAGGCAACTACGTCGCGCTCGACCGATCAGACGTCGAAGCCGCGCTCGATGAAGCAGCCCTCATCGACGTGGCGGCCGAAATCGACTTCGACGCCTACGAAGACATCGTCCTTTACTACCGAGGAGAGCGCGAACGCACTCTCACGAAAAAAAAATGGCTCGGTCTGCGAAAGGTCGACATCCAAGTCTCGACCTACGATCGAGTGTGCGTCTTCGTCCGCTACAAGCCGAAAGACGACCTCTCTCCGAAACTACTCAAACGCCCCAATGTGCCTCCAGGCGCCATCATTCTGAAGCTCTTTCGAAACGTCCCCAAAGCCGACCTCGAAATGCTGTTGCCCAACCTCAAGGTCCGCATGCGGCGTCGCGACACCCTCTTTCTCGGCGTGCCGGCACTGTTCGGCGGCATCCCGGTCGTCATCAAGATCATGCCGGCGCTGTTTGCCATCCCGGTTCTGTTGGGTGTGGCACGAGGTCGCGTGGACTACGCGGCGATCGCCGCGGGGGTCACCGGGTTCGCGGCAATGGGGGCCTACGTGTTCCAGAGATGGGAGAGCTTCAAGCGCAAGAAGCTCGAGTTCTTGCAGCAACTCAGCGAGAACCTCTACTTCCGGAACCTCGACAACAACGAGGGGGTGCTCACCCGCCTCGTCGACGAAGCCGAGGAGGAAGAGTGCAAAGAAGCTCTCATCGCGTACTCTTTTCTGCGCTGGGAAGGACCGCTCGACCAGGAGTCCCTCGACAGGAAAATCGAGCGCTGGTTCGAAACCCGCCACGCTACCGTGGTGGATTTCGAGGTGGACGACGCCTTGGGAAAGCTCGAACGCCTCGGACTCGTGGAGAAGCACGGCGAGCAACTCGCGGCGGCTCCGCTCCACCAGGCCATCGAAAAACTCGACGAAAAATGGGCCGCGATACTAGCGTTTTCGAAGGCGGCGGCCGCACCACCGGCCACCGGACGCGGCGGGTCGTAGTGCTTTATAGTTCCGTTGCCGCGGCCCGAAGGTGCATGCTAGCGCGGGGATCGGTATGAAACTCGCCACACTCCGGGACGGAACCCGCGACGGGTCACTGATCGTCGTGGCGCCGGACGCCAAGACCTACGCTCGAGCGACCGAGGTCGCGCCAACGCTTCAGGCCGCCCTCGACGATTGGGACGCGCTCTGTCCGAGACTTCGCCAGATCGCCGACCACCTGGCGAAAGCTCGCGGAGCTCTGCTCGATGTCGCCGCTCTCGACGCTCCGCTTCCGCGCGCCTACGAGTGGGTCGACGGCTCCGCGTACATCAACCACATCGTGTTGGTGAGAAAAGCTCGCGGCGCCGAGCCCCCGCCAACGCTCGAAACCGACCCGCTCGTCTATCAAGGAGGCTCGGGCAAGCTGCTCGGACCTACCGATGACGTCGAGCTGCCGGATCCCGCTTGGGGCCTCGACTTCGAAGCCGAGATCTGCGCGGTGCTCGGCGACACACCTCGGGGTGTGAAATCCGACGACGCTGACCGGTACGTGCGACTGTTCATGCTGGCCAACGACGTCACGTTCCGCGCGCTCATCCCGGGCGAGCTCGCCAAGGGGTTCGGTTTTTTCAACTCCAAGCCAGCCACCGCTTTCTCGCCGTTCGCCATCACACCAGACGAGCTCGGTCCCTCGTTCGAAAACGGGCGAGTGAACGCGAGATTGCGATCGACCTACAACGGGGAGCTAGTCGGAGATCCCGAAGCAGGCCCAGAGATGCACTTCTCGTTCTTCGAACTCATCGAGCACATCACCAAGACTCGGGCGTTTACCGCAGGAACGATCCTCGGCAGCGGCACGGTATCCAATGCCGACCGGGCTCGAGGGATCTCGTGTCTCGCCGAGCGCCGAATGATCGAGACGATCGAGAACGGCAAGCCAACGACTCCGTTCATGAAGGCGGGCGATACGATTTCGATCGAAATGCTCGACTCGGACGGGACGAGCTTGTTTGGCAAGATCGATCAAAAGGTCCGCGCGCCGTGAAGTTGTTCGGCTACTGGCGCAGCAGCTCAGCGTGGAGAGTGCGCATCGCGCTTGCGTTCAAGAACGTCGACTACGAATACGTCGCGGTACACTTGCGAAACGGCGAGCAGAAGGCCGGAAAATTCTCCAAACGAAACGCTTTCGCACAAGTTCCAGTGCTCGAAATCGAAGAACGAGGAGTCCGTCGCACGCTCACTCAGAGCGTCGCGATTCTCGAATACCTCGAGGAACGTTTTGCCGATCCACCGCTGCTGCCCCCGGATCCATTGGCTCGCGCGCGAGTCCGTCAGCTCACCGAGATGGTCAACTCCGGAACCCAGCCTCTGCAGAATCTGAGCGTCATGGCGCACCTCACTTCCATCGCCCCGGGTGCGGACCCGAAAGCGTGGTCACGGCACTTCATCACCCGCGGGTTGGCCGCGCTCGAGGCCACCGCGCGGGACGACGCCGGACGCCATCTCGTTGGGGACTCGGTGACGTTCGCCGACGTCGTTTTGGTCCCACAGATGTACAACGCCCGCCGTTTCGATGTCGACCTCGAGCCTTTCGAAACACTCCTTCGGGCGGAAGCCGAGTGCGAAACACTCCCGGCGTTCATGCGGAGTCACCCCAAGAACCAGCCTGACGCGGAAGAAAGTTGAGCGATGCCGAACCAACTCGAACCCCTCGGAATCAAGAAGCTCGAGGCTATCCACTACTACGTGCACGATCTCGAGCGCAGCCGCGCGTTCTACACCGAGCAACTCGACTTCGCTGAAATCGGCGAGAGTACTCCCGAGCTGGAAAAGGCGGGCAAGCAGCGCTCAGCGGCATTCCGCGCGGGAGACTGCACGGTGATCTGCTCGATGCCCATCGGTCAAGGCAGCCGCGCTTGGCGATGGTTCCAGAAACATCCGGACGGCGTCGGCGCTTTGGTGTTCGAGGTCGAGGACGTCGAAAAGACGTTTCGTCTGCTCGAAAAGCGTGGCGGCACGCCCATCGACGACATCAAGACGTTCGAGGAAAATGGGGGCACTTTTCGGACCTTCTCGATCACGACACCGTTCGGCGGCACGACATTTCGTTTCAACCAGCGCGACGGTTTCGAGAACCTGTACCCGAAGATGCACGTGCACGATTCGCCCCGAGGCGGCTCGAACGCGTACGGCTTCACGTCCTTCGACCACGTCACCTCGAACTTCGAGACGCTGAGCCCGACGCTGTTGTGGCTTGAGCACGTGCTCGGCTTCGAGAGATTCTGGGGGGTCGAGTTCCACACGAACGACGTCGCCGTCAAAAAGGACGATTTTGGATCGGGACTGCGGTCGGTTGTAATGGCAGATCCCACTGGGAAGGTGAAGTTCGCCAACAACGAGCCCTGGCGTCCCCACTTCAAGTCGTCACAGATCAACATCTTTCACGAGGAGCAAAAGGGCGACGGCATCCAACACGTCGCCCTCGGTGTCACGGAAATCATAGGCGCCGTGCATGCCATGCGCGAACGGGGCGTGCAGTTCATGCCGACGCCGGGCACGTACTACGACATGTTGCCGAATCGACTGAACGAGCTGGGAGTCCAGGCCATCGACGAAGACATCGACGTCTTGAGAAAATTGGAGATCCTCGTCGATGGAGATGCGGAGCGGTCGTACTTGCTTCAGATCTTCCTACGAGACTCGGCGGAAACCCACCGAAGCGCCGAGGCGGGACCGTTTTTCTACGAGGTCATCCAGCGAAAGGGCGACGAAGGATTCGGCGCCGGAAACTTCCGGGCACTGTTCGAAAGCATCGAACGGGCGCAGAAGGACTCTGGCAGGATCTGATGCTCGAAAGACTGGTCGCGGGCGACGTCGCGAAAAAGCATCACGTTGCGCTTCGAGGCGCGGGAGACGCTCTCAGGTACGAAGAGTGCATCACTCGCGATGGTTTCGACGGTCCCTACACCATCGTCTATCACGAACGGCGACCCCACACGGCCAAGCACGTGGAGCCCGCGGGCCACGGCTGGGCTCCGCCGTCGGATAGCGGCGGCCCGGAGCTCCTACGCCGTCACTACAAGACCTTCGAGCTGCCCAGCACCGACGGCGCGCCGATCGACTGTAGGACGCCGCTGCTCTTCAACGACGACGTCACGGTCAGCACTTTGCGACCGACGACTGCGGACCCGATGTATTTCGCGAACGGCGACGGCGACGACCTCGTCTACGTGCACGAGGGCGGAGGCGTGCTCCGAAGTCAGCTCGGGGACGTGCGGTTCGAAGCCAACGACTATGTGTGCATCCCAAGAAGCCTCATCCATCGTTTCATCCCGGACGAAGGCGTTGCTCAGTACTGGTTGGTGATCGAGTGCGCAGGCGGGGTCGGCCTGCTCGAGCAGTGGCGCAACGAGCTCGGACAGCTGAAAATGGACGCCCCGTACTGCCACCGGGATTTTCGACATCCGGTCTTCGAAGGTCCGCGAGACGAGGGGATCCGCGACGTAGTGGTGAAGAAGCGCCATGGTTTTCATCGCTACAGCTACGACGACTCACCGCTCGATGTCGTCGGCTGGGACGGGACCGTCTATCCCTGGGCCTTTCCGATTCTCAACTTTCAACCGCGAGCGGGGCTCGTCCACCTGCCACCGACGTGGCACGGCACATTCAGTGCTCGCGGCGCGCTCATCTGCAGCTTCGTGCCGCGAATGCTCGACTTTCACCCCGACGCCATTCCGTGTCCTTACCCCCACTCGAGCGTCGACGTGGACGAGCTGATCTTTTACTGCCGCGGGAACTTCACGTCTCGGCGCGGAATCGCCCCGGGCAGCGTCTCGTATCATCCGGCCGGAGTGCCGCACGGACCACACCCTGGGGCCTACGAAAACAGCATCGGCGCGCAACGCACCGACGAGCTCGCCGTCATGCTCGACTGTTACTTACCGCTCCACGCGACCTCCGCCGCCCGTGGGGTCGAAGACGACGGCTACCACGACAGCTTTCGCTGAGCTCGGCGATCGCCTGAGCACCGCGCGAGCCTGGCAAAGCCAGAAATCCCGCGATGCCCCCCGGACAACTCGCCTCGACGTCCGAGGCGCGGTAGGTTCTCTACAACTGCTGCGAGCTCCATGAACCACCCGAGCTCCAAACCCGTTCGCGTTCTGGGTCGCTACGCCCTGTACGGCAAGATCGCCGCTGGCGGCATGGCGACCGTCCATTGGGGGCGGCTGACAGGCCCCGTGGGCTTCTCGCGGACCGTTGCAATCAAGCGGCTTCATCCGCAGTTCGCCAAGGATCCGGAATTCGCAGCGATGTTCCTCGACGAAGCGAGGCTGGCCGCGCGCATTCAACACCCAAACGTGGTTGCCACGGTCGACGTAGTCGCGATGGAGAGCGAGCTCTTTCTCGTCATGGACTACGTGCGCGGCGAAACGCTCTCGAAGCTCTTGAGGGCGGCGCGCAAGTCAGAGGTGGAAACGACGTTCGGCATCATCGGAGCCATCATGGCCGGTTCGCTCCACGGATTGCACGCCGCGCACGAAGCCAAAGACGTGCACGGCAAGGCGCTCGAGATCGTGCACCGCGACATCTCTCCGCAGAACATCCTGGTCGGCGCCGACGGTGTGGCGCGTGTGCTCGATTTCGGCGTGGCGAAAGCCGCTGCTCGGGTCCAGATGACCCGAGACGGTCAGATGAAGGGCAAGCTGGCCTACATGTCGCCGGAGCAACTACGTGGCGCCGGCGTGGACCGGCGAACGGATCTGTTCGCGGCGGCCGTCGTCCTCTGGGAGTCCCTCACCGGCAAGCGACTCTTCCATGCCGACGACGCGTCGAAGATCCTGGACAAGATCCTCGACGAGCCGATCCCACCGCCGAGCGACATCGTCGCCAACATCCCGAGAAAAATCGATCGCGTGGTTCTCAAGGGTCTCGCCCGCGACCCGGGCGCGCGCTACCAGTCCGCTCGCGAGTTCGCCATCGACATCGAGCATGCGGTCCCGCTTGCTTCGCCGCGCGCGGTCGGCGAGTGGGTCGAGGCGATTGCCGGCGAAACGCTTCTCAAGCGCGAGCAAGTCGTCGCGGAGATAGAAAACGTCTCGACGATCACCGACGTCACCGATCTGACCGACAGCGACCACATCCTGAAAACTCTAGACCCCGGCCGGAAAGTCTCTACTCGTGAGGGCGAGGACCAGAGCTCGCCCTCGCAGCAGATCCGACGTTCCTTGGTCGACAACGAAGCGGCGACGAGCATCTTCGAGGACAAGTCCCACCGAGGGAACACGGCCCCGTTGACCGCGATGGCCGCCGCCGCGAAAGTGCCGCCACCGCCACCGCCGCCGCCGCCGGCGCCGGCGTCCGAAACGACAAAAGCGACGCCCCCTCTCCCACCGGCAGCGGGACGACCGCCGCCGCCACCAGCAGCGGGGCGACCGCCGCCACCGCCGTCCACCGGCGATGCGGCCACGCCACCGCCAGCGAGTGCCGCACCCACGGAAGGCTCGGGCGAGGTGCAACAAGCGCTCGCCTCGAGCTTGGGCGCGGCGCTCGGCAACGAGCCGTCGGACTCCCCAACCGGGCCCAATACGTCGACCGAGGTCGTCGTCTACCGACGCGAAGCCGCCCGACGACGGCGAACGGTCATCGCCGCGGTCGCGGCCGCGCTACTCCTGCTCCTCGTCGCCGTGGTCGTCGTGGCCGGCTCCGACGACGATCCGCCGATCGCAAAAGTCCCCTCCCCCGACACCGCACCCCAGCCGGCTTCGTCAGCGGGACTGACCAAACCCGTGACCCTCGAGAGCAAGACGACGTCGGGCAGCGTCAACG
The DNA here is from genome assembly GCA_029261965.1 of Polyangiaceae bacterium. Classification (GTDB taxonomy): domain Bacteria; phylum Myxococcota_A; class Polyangia; order Polyangiales; family Polyangiaceae; genus JAJDAH01. The sequence continues at coordinate 18,369 of JAJDAH010000256.1, read as the reverse complement.
TCGACTCGCTCCCGCTCGAGGACCAAGACGCTGCCCGGTCGAAACCAACGTCGAGACTCCGCACGCCAACGCCGGCGGCGCCGAAACCAGCTCCGCGGCCGCCCCCGCGGGCGCCGGCGCCGAAGGCGAAGGCGCCCGCACCACAGCCGCGGCCGAAAAGCCCTGCGCCACGACCAGCGGGCGAATGCAGCCAACCGTTCTTCGTCGACGCCAAGGGGATCCGACGCATCAAACCTCAGTGCCTGTAAACGTCACCCGATCGCCACAATGCGGCGCTAGAGTCGAACCCAGAGGTCCGATCCAACGATGTCCACGGTGCTCGCCATCGAAGACGAGAGCGATCTGCTGCGTGTGCTCGAGTACAATCTGACGCAGGCCGGCCACGAAGCGCTAGTGGCCGACAGCGGGCGTGAAGGGCTGAGAATCGCTCGAGAAAAGAGACCTGACCTCGTGCTTCTCGATCTCATGCTCCCGGACATCGCGGGGACAGAAGTCTGCCGCAAGCTCAGGAGCGAACCGACGACGACGGGGATCCCGATAATCATGCTCACCGCTCGCGGCGAAGAAATCGACCGAGTGCTCGGGTTCGAGCTGGGAGCGGACGACTACGTCGTGAAGCCGTTCAGCGTGCGCGAGCTCATGCTTCGAATTCAGGCGGTTCTGCGTCGCGGAGAAGCTATCGGCGAGGCCCCGACCGAAAACACCGTGTCGTTCGGATGCTTGGAAATCGACCGCCAGGCATATCGAGCGTGGGTCGCTGGAAATGAAATCGACCTGACGGCGCTCGAGTTCAAGCTACTGGTCACGCTCTACGACCGACGCAACCGCGTGCAGACTCGCGCCACGCTGCTCGACGACGTCTGGGGCATTCAGGCGGACATCAATACACGCACGGTCGACACCCATGTGAAAAGGCTCCGCGAGAAACTCGACGATGCCCGCGACTACGTCGAGACGGTGCGAGGAGTCGGCTATCGATTCGTGAACTCGCCGGTCGAGGCCGAGACTTGAACCTCGGTGTTCGAAGCAAGCTCTTTCTCGTTTCGGTCGGGCTGATCACTCTGTCCTCGCTGGCGGCTTACGCCCATTTGAGCACGGGGCTCGAGGAGCTGGCGGCCACCCCTGCCGCGCTCGCGCAGACAAAGCAACGGCTATTCGCCGGCCTGGGGATCGCGCTCGGCGTGGGGCTCCTCGCGTCGGCGGTCGTTGCTCACCTCGCTGCACGCCAACCTCGCCGACTCATGCTGCGGGCGCGAGGCCTAGTGGAGAGCGAAACCGGATCGAATCCGCAGAACGAATCGGCCGACGAGATCGGCGAGTTCAGCCGGGTTCTCGAGCAGCTGGCCAAATTGCTGTCCGCGTCGAAAAACGAGCTCGGTGCCGAGCGCGACCGAACCGCTCGAGTGCTCGATGGCATGCGTGAAGGCGTGCTGTTGCTCGACGAATCCGGCCGGATCGCCCTGTTGAATCCGGCACTTCGGAGCATGCTCTTGCTGGGCCCCGACGTCGTCGGCATTCCACTCTCCGAAGCGACGAAGAACGCGGAATTGATCTCGCTCTTCGACGAGGTTCGCGACACACGCGAGTCCACCTCGGCAGAACTCGAGCTCGACGGACTCACCCAGCGCCACCTCTTGGTGAATGTGGCGCCTTCGTTGGAAGACGGAAACAGCTTACTAGCCGTAATTTTCGACATGACGGACATCCGGCGACTCGAAACGATGCGGCGAGAATTCGTCGCCAACGCGTCGCACGAGCTCCGGACCCCGATCGCTTCCATTCGCTCGGCGGCAGAAACTCTTCGCACGGCAGCTCGCGACGATCCCAAAGCGACAGCGCAGTTCGTCGACATGATCGACCGCAACGCCGAAAGGCTCCAAGCACTGGTCGAGGACCTTCTATCGCTCTCGCAGATCGAATCTCAGGAGTTCCGTCTGAGCATCGAGCCCCTCGACCTCGGCCCGGTGATCGTGCAAGCGGTCGACAGCCTTCGAGAGAGAGCGAGCCAAGAAAGTGTCGGTCTCACCGTTGTTCCCTTCAAAGACTCCGTGCTCGCGGAAGCCGACCAAAGAGCCATCGAGCAAGTCGTGATCAATCTGGTGGATAACGCGATCAAGTACTCGGGGGCCGGAACCGACGTCTCGGTGAGCGCCGCCCGTCGAGACAACGACGTCGTCGTCTCGATTCACGATACCGGACCTGGGATCGCCGCGGAGCACCTCCCCCGGCTCTTCGAACGCTTCTATCGTGCCGACCCCGGCCGTTCTCGCGACAAGGGTGGGACCGGCCTCGGCCTCGCCATCGTCAAGCACCTGGTGGAATCGATGGGCGGATCTGTCTCGGTCCAGAGCACGGTCGGTGTAGGCAGCGAGTTCAGCGTCGCCCTACCCCGACCCTCGGAGACCGGCGACGCGACAGCCACAGCGTCGGAATCGTCGCCCTAGCTGCACCCGGACGCCTTTGTCCGCCGCCGGCGTTGCCGAGCGGAGAGCGCCGTGGCTTACTCGTGCGGGAAAACCGGCGAACGCCCGGCTACCGTTGTCAGCGCCGTGGTCGACCTACAGCGAGGTACCTGTCTCGGAGACTACGAGCTCCTCGTACAGATCGGCCGCGGCGGCATGGCCAACGTGTGGGTGGCCCGCGATCTCGAGGCGGGCATCGACGCGCCGCTGGTGGCCGTCAAGTGCGTGTTGCCCGAGCTCGGTCGGGATCCGCGCTTTCGTTCGATGTTCCTCAACGAGTGCGGCCTCGTCAAAAGCATCGAACACCCCAATGTCGTCAAGCTGCACAAGCTCGGCGAGGACCAGGGCGTGCTCTACATGGCGATGGAGTGGGTGGCCGGCGACTCGCTGAAGGCAGTCATCACCGAAGCGAAGAAGCGCAAGCCCATCCCGCCCGAGATGGCGGTGCGCATCATCGCCGACGCGGCCGCTGGGCTGCATGCTGCTCACGAGCTCCGCGGTTGGGACGGTGAGCTGCGCAACGTCGTGCACTGCGACGTGTCACCACACAACATCCTGATCGGAATTGACGGCGCCGTGAAGCTCGTCGACTTCGGCGTCGCCAACGCCATGAGCCACGTCGAAGAGAGCACCGAAGTTCGCGGCAAGTTGGCCTACATGTCGCCCGAGCAGGTCAACCTGCTTCCCCTCGATCGGCGCAGCGACGTCTTTTCTCTCGGAATCGTGTTGTTCGAGCTCACGACGGGGCAACGACTATTCAAAGGGCGGGATGACGCGCACAGCGTCGACCTCGTCAAGTGGGGGAAAATTCCACGGCCCACCGAGCTCGACGGTCGTTATCCGCCCAAGCTGCAGTCGATCGTGCTCAGAGCGCTCGAGCGTGACGTCGATACGAGATACCAAACCGCCGAAGAGCTGCAGGTCGCTCTCGAACGCTACCTCGTGAGCGAACGAATTCTCGTACCGCGCGCTGGCGTCGGTGGGCTCACCCAACGCGTGTTGGGCACCCGGTTGGAGAAGATCCGCCATGCGGTCCGCGCCGCGCTTCGGGACCTCGACGGGTCCGCGCTCCGAGCTGCAATGCTGCCCTCATCCATGCTCGGGGACCGAGACGACGCGAGCAGCCTGAGTCAGCTGAGCTTACCGAGCCCCGCGCCATCGCAATCCGACACCCCCGGGGTTGCTCGAATGCCCTCGGAACACCCCGGGCCGGTGACGCCCGCCGGTACCGAGAGCGCGGCTACGTCGGAGACATCCGCCACCTCCGTCCTGACCGCTAGTCAGCCGCCGCCACCACGAAAGAGCAGATCGCTCGTGCTCGTATACGCGCTGCTCGGGCTCCTGGCGGTCGCGGTTGCGCTCGTCGCGCTTCGTCAGCTTCGCCCCGACGCCACCGTCGTGTCGCAAACCGGTACGAGTTCGACAGAACCTCACGAGGCCAGCAAGAAGACCGTCACTCACGTCGTCAGCGGTAGCGAGGTGAACATCGACAGCCTGCCCGTCGAGGGCGAGGACAGCGGTGAGCGGAACGACGAACAGTCCGGAAGACGCGACTCGAAAGACGCGAAGCAAGACGACGAGAACGAGGACGACGACGACATCCTCGAGCTCGACGGCGAGGGCGCTCGAGCAACTGGCGCCTCGCCAACGTCGCGCCCGAAACCCGCGGACGTCGTGCTCGACGAAGAAGAAAGTAAAAAGGCCGCGGAGCCGAAGAAAAAGAAGAAGAAGCTTCCTCCGATGAAGGAGCGCTCGCCGCCGAATCGGGGCGCAATGCTCGCCGCTCTCGGGCGCGCGTCCGGTCGCGCAGCGTCGTGCAAACGCTCGGGCGGACCGAGTGGCAGCGGTCAGGCAAACGTGACCTTCTCACCCGACGGCCACGTGAGCGCCGTGAGCGTTTCCGGAAGCTTTGCCGGGAGCGCGGTCGGCCGATGTGTCCAGGCCGCATTCCGCGGTGCCACGGTGCCGCCGTTCCGGGGTAGCCCGGTGAGCGTCGCGCGCACCTTCACGATCCCCAACTAGATCCGTGGCGCGCGAGGACCTCCTTCCGACCGAACAGCACGGCTACGACGGGCTGGCCGAGCTCGCGCCCGCCGAGCTGCACTTGCGGCGCGAACGGGTCTTCCTCGTGCTCGCCGGCGTATTTCTCGGCACGCTGGCAATTCTGAACTTGCTCGGGATCACGCGGTTCATCGACTTGTCGTTCACGATCCCCGGTACCTCGGTGCGGATTCCAATGCCGTTGGCTGTCGGCGTACTGCCGTACCCAGTGACGTTCTTGTGCACTGATTTCATCAGCGAGCTCTACGGACGCCGCAGAGCCAACTGGGTGGTTTGGGTCGGCCTCGTGCTCAACGTCTGGGTGGTGGCCATCCTGTGGCTGGGGGGCGAGCTTCCTCCACAGGTGCCGATCGACGCGGCCACCGGCCTTCCGCCAGTGGGCACCGACGGCCGCGTATTTTTTGTCATCAAGCAGCTCACATTCGGCGCCGTCACGGCGTCGATGATCGCCTACCTCGCCGCTCAGCTCGTCGACGTTCAGCTTTTTCACTTCTGGCGAAAGCTGACGCGCGGCAAGCACCTCTGGCTCCGTAACAACGGGTCGACACTCGTCAGCCAGCTCGTGGACACGACGAGCGTCATCTTGATCACGCACTTTTACGCTGGTGCGCTGCCGATCAAACCCGAGCAACCCCTCTGGGGCCAGCTCTTCGGGTTCATCGCGGCGGGCTACGTCTTCAAGGTATTCATCGCCCTCGTCGACACCCTTCCGTTCTACGTCGGTTCGCGGCACCTCGCTCGATACTTGCGCCTGCCTCCTCCGACCGCGTCCTCGGGGTAGGTGCTATCCTCTGCGTCATGGCCGACACCATCTTCAGCAAGATCATTTCGGGCGAGATACCGTCGCACAAGGTCTACGAAGACGATCTCGTGCTCGCTTTTCTCGACATCGGGCCGCTCGCGCCGGGCCACACCCTGGTGATACCCAAAGAGCCTGCGCAGACCCTCGACCAGTTATCGGATGAATCCGCCGCGGCCATCGGGCGACTGCTGCCGCGGCTATGCCGCGCCGTACAGACGGTGACGGGTTGCCGTGAGTACAACGTGCTCCAAAACAACGGACCCGGCGCGCACCAGGCTGTGTTTCACGTGCACTTCCACATCATCCCCAAGCCCAGCGAGGACGCCGGGCTCGGGATCCGTTGGCCAGCTGGAAAGGTCGAAGACGGCGCCGAGATGGCGAAACGAATCTCCGAGGCCGTCACTACGAGCTAGCGCTCTACTTCTTGGGCTTGTGTTTCTTGGGGGCGTACTCGGCGCGGAGCTTGCCGAGTTCGGCCTTGATGTCTCGGTCCGACTCGAGAAACCAAGCATCGTTGATCATCCGGTAGCCGATCTTCGAGTGGGGGTTGTTCTTCATGAACGCTCGGGCGATCTCGACCGTCCGCTTCCTCTTCGGTGTCGGAGCCACTCGCAAGTATGCCGAAATTCGACTTACGCCGAGATCGCCGGCGCCGAGGTAGGTGCGGACGAGCGGCGCCCACGGATTCGGATCTTTGCGCTTTTGATCGTCGTTCGCGTAATGAGCGGCGCTCGGCGCTGGTCCGGCGCCCGACGCCGAGGACGGCGGGGATGGCTTCGGGGCCGCTTTGGGTTTCGGTGCCGGCCTCTTCTCCGGCTCGTCGGGCTCCCCGGGCTCGTGCGCGTCGTGCTCGTGCTCTTCCGCTTTGTCCGAATATTCGTCAGGGTTGTCGAGCACCCACTGGCCACCGTGCTGGCGAAGCATCTCGTACGCTTTCGACCCAGCGTCTGAGAGTGCCACAGCCGCTTTCAGAATCTCGTCGTCGCTGCGTTTTTTCTCCTCCACCTCGCGCAGCTTGGCGCGTGCAGCCACGGTGTTTTTGCAGAGAGCCACCTCGTGATCCTCTAGTTTTTTCTCACCGCACTCCGGCATGGGGTCGATGTGCTTCCACGAACGGAGCCAGGCCTGCTTCTCTCGCGCGAGGGCCTTGCCGTCCGCGTATCGGTCCGGCATTTGAGCGGACGTTTTCTTTTCCGGAGCCGCTTCGGTTTCCGCCTTGTCGCACCCCGATCCGAGCGCTGCCCCGGCGAGAGCCATTGCAAAGAGTCGTCGACTTCGCACGAGCCGGACTATAGCAGCGGGCGCAAGCAAGCTCGCGTTCATGGATCCCAGGAAAACCCGACCCTGATCCCCGAGCGGAAGAAGTGAGCGGCAGGCCGACCGCCGCCCTCGAAGTAGTACTCGTAAGCCATGATGAGCCCCACCCACGGCAGAATTCCCCGTGTGTTGAGCGCCCAGAGCCCCAGGCCCAAGCCGACGCGCACGCCGTAGCTGATGTCCGTGTCTCCGAATTGAAGCAAAGCGACGGGTCCCGACTCGAGCTCGTAGTGCCAAGCCGTTTTTCTGTACCGGAGCACTACCGGAACTGCCGGCAGGTAGTTGACGCGGAGCTGCTGCGGGTCCGAGCCCGGCTCGAACAGTGCCCCACCGCCGAACTCGACTCCGGCGAGCAGACTGAGCCGGTCCCACGAATAACCAGGCAGGATGCGCCCCGCGCCTCCCGCGCCGAACGTGAACGTGCCGTCGGTCTGTCGAGACTGCACGACGCCGCCGGTCTCCACGCTGAAGAAGAACCGGTTGGCGTCGGTCTGACGACCGCGAAACCCGGGCTCGGCCTCCACCCAGAACGGGCAGTCACGCGGCGCAGCATCGATGGCTACTTCGAGCGCGAGCTTCTGTCGATGGAGACGCAGGGCATGGTCGACTTCTGCCGTGCGCTTCCGTCCGGCACGCTCGTAGAGAACCTCGGGCTCGCCGACGCCTTCGAGCTGTTCGTCGAGCAGGCGCCGCGCTTCAGCACGCCCTTCCGGCGAGGTGCGACACACCGATTCGAGAAGGGTCGGATGGATCTCGCGAAGCGTGTCGCGGTCGACGAACCAATCCGCCTCGTAGGCGACCACGATGCGGCGAATGTCGACGAGCAAACCTCGAGCGCCTTCGACGTCGCTCGAGACCGGGTCCGCCTGAGCCGCCTCGGCGACGAACAGCATTGGGACCAGCACGGCCACGAGTCGTCGAAAGTGAATGGGCGGCATTCTTCGGACAGGTGGCGCAGCGGCGGCGGGTGACCGGATTCGGTGCTTCTTGCCTGCACTTCCGTCTCCCATCGAGGCACGCTAAATGGAGCCTCGACATGAGCCATGTTTCCGGCAGACGCCTGGTCGTCTTAGCACTGTTTGCCTGCTTCGGCTGGGCATGCGCCCCGGCCGCAAGCGTGCCCCCGACGAGCCCGGAGCCCGCGAATTCCGCCGTCGCCCCCGCACCGCCTGAGCCAGTCTCACCGCCGAGCGCCGCCCTCCCGGCGGCGCCCGGAGCGGTCCCCCCACCTGACAGCGCGTGCCTGAGCTTGCTCGAGGCTCCAACCGCCGGCGCTTGCGCGGATCGAGCTGCCGCCCTCGAGGGCCTCGACGCCGCTTTGGGTCTGGAGGACCCCGTCGGGCGAGACCGGGCGCTCGCGGCACTCGAAAGCTGCTCGGAATTCGAGCGTGGACTCGTGCGCGCGCTTCGCGCCGACTTGGCTCCGAGTGGATGCGGCGACGTGCTCGTCGAACGCACCGTCAGCGAAGGCCGCCTCGGGCCCGACGTCCGCGACGCGCTCGTCGGGCTCGCCATGGCGGCGCGACTGTCGCGCATGGTCGGCGAGCCACCCGCACTCGCCCCGCCCTACGACAAGAAGCGCGTGCTCGAGTTTCTCTCCACGACGCTAGGTCCGTGGATTCGAGGTCAAGCCTCGGCGATCCACGAGATAGCCGTCGTCGGCTCCAAGCTCTCGGGCTACGGACGCGGGGTCGCCGCGGTGGAGGCTGGGCTCGCCGACATGCGTTTCGTCGAGTTGGCCCGTCAGGTGCCCATCCCGCCCGACATCAACGACGCACCCGACCTCAAGGACGCGTACTTCGGCGCGCTCGATCAGGCGCTCGAGCAACGCAAGGCTCGAGGGCGCCAGGCGGCGCTGGCTGGTCTCGAGGTATTCGCCGAGCTCGGGGTGCTCAGCGACCCGCGCGTCGACAGCGCACGAAAGCTCCTCTCGACGCTCTATCGGGGACATCGGATCGATGCGCTAGACGGCCTGATGCTTTCAGATCTCGCGCCGTTGGAGACCGAGCAAATCGCCCCACGACTCGCGACGCGATTGCCTACGTTCTATGCGAACAAGATCCTGGCGCCGACCGATGCCACAGAAACGAAGTTGTTGCGTGGCTACCTCGAACGTGGGCTACCTCCGAACGTGAAAGCGAGATTGGACGCGAGCGAAGTCCCGGCCGAGGTAACTTTCTTGCATGCCCGCGCCCTCGTCGAGCTCGGGCAGCGCTACTGGCGCGCTCAGGACTTCGAAAGAGCAGCGATCCTCGCTCGCAAAGCTCTGGCCTCGGGGACGAAGCGAAAAAACGAATCCGAGCTCTTGAGCGCGCTGGGCGTTTCGCTCGCCAAAGGACCCAAAAACGCTGCGGTGATGATGCGATTCGGGCCTCGGTTGCCGCCTGCTCTGGAGCGGGTCGAGGCCCTCGACACCTTGGTGAAGAAAGGCGGGCCGATGGCGGGAGCCGCAGCCTACGACGCGGCGTTTCTGCTCGAGCTCGTACCGCCGCGCTCCAACGCGCAGGCCTACTTCAACGATGTCGCGCGCCGCTACCGATTGGCAGCAACGCTATTGAAGTCGCCCGAGCGTAAAAAGCGGGCGCTCGACCGCGCGAAAAACGCTGCCGACATAGCCAAAGCCGTTCCCGCAGCCGAGTGACTGCGACGCTAGCTCAGGCCGCCGTTCCTGTAGTCAGCCAGCGGTCGACGTCCTCGACGGACTCGAGTGCCGGACCCGAGAAGCGACTGCCAAAAAGCCGCAGACCGATGGTGCCGGGCGGTGACGGTGACCCGTTCGCGCCAGTGACCACGACCGCGTCGGCGCTCGTCGTTCGCACGAGCTCCTCGAGGACTTCCGAAGGCACACCCGGGCTCAGATAGACCGTGAGCCAGCCGCGCGCTGCGGCGCTCACGGCGACGTAGAGCGTTCCGAGCTCGTCGCTTTCGGCCGCTGGCTGACAGAGCAGCGTTTTCGCTGGGCGAGAAACGAAGCTCGTATCCAGTCGACTGCGCAAGAGCGCCACCGTCAGACGGATCTGCGCCCCGTCGAGCTCGCCCTTGTCGGCGCGGATGCCCATCTCCAAAACGATGGGTCCCGTCACTTCTTTCACGAGCTCTGCCGCATCCATTTCGTCCCGGGCCTGTGCCAAGGCAAGATCGGCTTCGGAATAATCGTGCGCCTCGATGGCGGCGATGACCCGCGCAACCAGTCGCGCGGTACCCTCCGGGCGGTCTTGAATCGAGCTGTCACGCAATGCTTCGAGCTCGACGGTCGGCCGGTGCGCGATGGCGCTGATGGTGTGACCGTGCACCGACAAGTCACGGATCAGACGAACTCGGTGTACGTCCTCGTCGCAGTACAAGCGGTCGCCGGCAGCCGTGCGACGCGGACCGAGCGCTTGATAGCGACGCTCCCATGCTCTCAGGGCGTGCCGAGAGACCCCCGTGAGCTCGGCGACGAAGCCGATTCGATATCGAGGCACTTGGGCCGGATCTTCGGCGGAGCCGCCTCCGCCGTCTGCCGTAGGCGACTGTGTCGGGGGGCTGGGGGTGCGGAGTCGTCGTTGCAAAGCCAAATTTGCCTCCAAAACGCCTGCAAAAATCCCCCCTGTCGGGATTAACCTGACTCAGACTAGGGCTTAGTCATTCTTTGTACAAGCCCCAAAGCTGGAGTGCGTCCGGGGGCTCACGAAGACGTCTAGGGCACCTCGCCCCGAAACGGCCAGGGGGGTATCGCGCTAAGGTGGGCGCGGAACGATGGCCAACGCGGCGGCTCAATCAGAGCTCGGCCCCGTGGCAAGCCCCTCGGCGAGACCACGGGACCTGTCACGGTTGGCCTGGGGCGTTCTCGCGTACACCCTACTGGTCATTCTGTTCGGCGCCGTCGTCCGCATCACCGGTTCGGGGGCCGGTTGCGGCCAACACTGGCCCACCTGTCACGGCGACATCACTTATCTGCCAGAGACCACCAAGAACCTGGTCGAGTACACGCATCGGCTGACGTCGGGCCTCTTGAACCTCGCAATTTTCGCGATGGCGATCGCGGCATTCCGCCGGTTCGAGTCGGGCCATCTCGTGCGAAAGGCTGCGCTGGCGAGCGTCGTGTTCGTTCTCATCGAGGACGCCATCGGAGCGGCGCTGGTGTTGCTCAAGCTCGTGGGTGAAAACGGCAGCGTCGCCCGGGCGATATGGATGGCCGCCCACTCCATCAACACCAACTTGTTGCTGACGCCACTCGTGGTCCTCGCGTGGGCGGCGAGCCGGCGCTCGAACCAGCCGTGGAACGCCCTCGCCGTGGGGTCGCGACGCGTGGTCGTGGGTCTCGGCGTCGTTTTGGTGGTCGCCATGACCGGAGCGGTGACCGCTCTCGGAGATACACTCTATCCGGTGGACACCACGGCCGATCTCGCCGCCCGACTCACCGCCGACCACTCGGTGGCGGCGAACTTCCTCGAACGTGGGCGCGCGATCCACCCCATCGTGGCGATCACCGCGGCGGGTTATTTGTTGTGGATGGCGTCGGGTTTGGCCGACCGCTCCCCGCGCTGGGCTCGCGTAACCCAGGCGCTCGTCTTTTTGCAGGTCGCTGCCGGCGTTCTGAACGTCCTCTTGTCCGCCCCGGGGTGGATGCAGGTCGTGCATCTCGCGCTCTCGAGCACTCTATGGATCGCGCTCGTCCTTCTGTGGGCGAGCTCGAGCGACACCGAGGCGGCGTGGCCGGCTCCCTGAAAGGCAAATGGGCCGTCGTTACCGGGGCCTCGAGCGGGCTTGGGGTCGACTTTGCTCGCGAGCTGGCGTCACGCGGGGCCAACGTCGTTTTGGTGGCGCGCCGCAAGGACCGACTCGAACAGGTTGCCGACGAGCTACGCTCGAAACACGGCGCCGAAGTCGAGGTCGTCGCCCTCGACCTGTCATCGTCCGATGCACCGCTCGAGTTGCATCGTCGAATGAAGGACGGCGGCCGCGACATCGAGATTCTGGTGAACAACGCCGGATTCGGAATCTTCGGTCTCGTCCTGGAAATCCCGTTCGAACGGGTAGAACAGATGCTCGATCTCGATATCGCGGCTCTAGTGCATCTCTCGAGGCTTTTCGGGATCGACATGGTCGCACGCGGCTCCGGGTACGTTCTGCAGGTAGCGTCGATTGGCGCCTACCAAGCCAGTCCGACCTACGCGAGCTACGCGGCGGCCAAAAGCTTCGTGCTCCATTTCGGCGAAGCGTTCGACTACGAGCTGTCCGGCACCGGCGTGAGCTGCACGGTGCTTTCGCCCGGCATGACCGAAACCGAGTTCCTCGATGTTTCTGGCCAATCCCCCACGTGGTTCCAGCGCCTAGTCATGATGCCGAGCTCCAAGGTCGCGAGCATCGGGATTCGCGCGATGCTGCGCCGCCGACGCAGCATCATTCCCGGAGTGCTGAACAGCGTGATGGCTTGGTTCATCCGTTTCATGCCTCGACGGTTCACGCACTGGGTGGCCTGGCGAACCATGAAAACCCCCGAGATTGAACAGGCCCGCACGCCTTCGACTCGGGGCTGAGACGACAGAAAATCGGCGGCATTTCATGCAGTTGGCGGCGCGGCACGCCCAGCTCCAGTTTTTCCGCTCAAGGCCCACGTCGTGCGACCGCTCTGTTGAACAGACATGGCTACCATGCGTTCCCGTTTCCGTATCGTGCCCGAGTGGTGCGTGTTCCGATCCGGTCGATTCATCCCGGTCAGAGAGCTGGCGACCCTCGCTCCGCCTCCCGACGAGGATCTTTCGAACCGACCGACTGACCCGCCACCGCCCGTGTGCATTTCGCATGTCGATCCCATGGACGCGCCGACGCTTCGTCCTGGTCGAGCGAGCGTCTGAAACGCGGCGTAGGCGCTTCTCTACCGCCGTGCGCCGATCAGGCCGGCGGGGACTCGAGCGTCCCGATTAACTTCTCGAGCGCCTCGTCGAACTGGCGCTCCGCCTTCTCGATGCGGTCGTCGAGCTGCTCGACGATGAGCTTGGACTGGCTCAGCTGACCGTCGATCATGCGCTTGCTCTTGTCCGCGTCCAACGCGCGCTGGTGCGCCGCCTTTTTTGTCGCGTCGTCGAAATCCGCGCTCTCGGAAACCTTACGAGCGTCCGACGCGATCTTGTCGAGGGTGTTTCGGACGGCATCCGCGTCCTCCATCACACGAGAAAGTCGGGCGCCTGCGCGCCGGAGCTCGACGCGGCTCAGGTAGCTCGCGCGACTGATCGTGTCCGCCTGGTCGCGGAGCTTTTCGGCAGCAGGCTTTCCGAGCAAGGTCTCACTCTCGTCGATGAGGCGGTGCGCCTCACTCTTTTCGCGAAGTCGCTCTTCGAGCTGCTCTTCGACGCCCTTCTCGAGCCCGGTCGACGCGGCGCCGAAGGTGTCTGCCTTGCAGCCGGCTTTTTTCACGGCGTACTGAGTTGCCCCCCCGACCTTCTTCATCAGCGGTTCCTTTTCTTCTTCGAAGAATCGACGCGCCGCATCGAGCTTGCCCGCTCTTTCCGCGTACTCCGCAGTCTGCCCCTCGGCGGCGGCCGCCTCGATGATCTCCTTTGCCCGGGCGGCATCAGCGTCTTTGCCGAGTTGTTCGGCAAAACCGCCGAGCTCGTCGGCCAGCTTCGAGCTCTCGGATTCGACGTCAATCAGATCCTTGCGCGCCGCATGGACGGCGTTGGGGTAGTCGATGGCGTAACCGGTCTGTCCGGCTGACGACGCGAGCTTCGGCGCCGAGCCTTGTTGGACGCAGCCGGCACCGAGCGCAAAAAAGGCCACGGCAGCAATCGTTCGAACGAGTTTCATGCCCTCGGGATCATCGATCGGTTGGACCGGGTCAACCCACAGATTGGCTCGGCCGACCGGACGGAGGACGGCGAACAGGGCTGTGCTAGATTCGGGCCACACCCGAATCGCGCGATATCCATGGACCGAATAGTTGGTTGGACATGTCTGTGTGCCGTATTGGCGGCAACAGGCTGTGGCGAAAGCGGCGCTGGCACCGACGGCGGAGCAGGCGCCAGCGGCGCGACGGGCTCCGCCGGCGCTGCCGGTTCTGGAGGCGCGGCGGGCGCTGCTGGATCTGGAGGCGAGTCGAACCTGCCCGTCGAGTGTCGCCACCCCGGCCCGTATCCGGCGGCGGACGCGTGGCCTGCGAACGCAGGTCCGGGTGGACCGGCCACCTCCTTCACGACGTCGGAGCTCAACGGGCGATGTGCCTATCTCAACGGCGCCGACAACGACTTCGACCACCACAATTTGGTGACGATGTTCGACGGCTATTTGCTGATGCCCTGGGCGCCCGAGCAAGGCGGTGGCGGTCTCACGTTCTTCGAGTTCGACGACCCGTGTAATCCCGTCGCGATCGGATCGGGCTTCTCGCGCATGATGCGCGAGCCGCACAGTATCGGGTTTTCGAGCATGGGTGGACGTTGGGCGGTCGTCGACGAGCTTGGCGGCATCATCAAACAGAACGGCGTGGGGGTGGAGTTCTGGGACATCAGCGACCCGACGAGCCCCGTAGCGGTGTCGCAGATCGAATTCGAAGGCACGATCTACCCGGACGCCTACGCGCGCGTCACGCTGAGCGTGTTCTGGCAGGGCCGCTACGTGTATGCGGCGGGCGCTGACACAGGCATTTGGATCGTCGACGCCACCGATCCGCGCGCGCCCGTGCTCGTCGGCAACCATCAATTCGAGCCCGTCATGCGAACTGGGCAGGTGCAAGTGATCGGCAACCTGATGGTCGTGACCACCGCCGAGGGAGCGCGCACCGCCCTGCTCGACGTCAGCGACCCGACGTCGCCCCAACCGATCGCCGGAGGCGACTTTCAGGCGGTCGATTCGACCGGGACCCCGCGGGAAGCATATTTCACGAACACGACTGGCGGCTACGTCTTCTACGCTCGAAAAGAGGGCGGCGGCGGCGTGTTCATCATGGACATCCACGATCCGTCAAACCCCACGTTCGCCGGCGACCATGTCAGCGACGGAAACGGCGGCTACGTGTTCGTCAAAGGGGACCTCGCGTTCACCGGCGAGTCGAGCTTCGCCGCCATCTACGACATTTCGGACATGTCGAGCATCTCCGAGGTCGCGCGATTCCCCGCAGACCCGGAGCCGATGCCGGGGCCGCCGGACAAGCGCACCAAGTGCAACGACGAGCCCGACTACTACCCCGGGGATCTCGATACCGCGACGCCCATCGGCAACGTGGTCGTGCTTTCTGTGGACGATCGCGCGTGCGACGGGCGCGCAAGCGCCGTCGTGCCCTGGTCCGGTGAGGTCGATGTCACCGCACCAAGCGTCACCTGGTCGTGGCCGTCGGATGGCGCGACCGAGCTCGCCCTCACATCGCGCGTCGGCGTGACTTTCGACGAGTTCGTCGACGTGAAGAGCGCGTGGGAAGGCTCGGTGCGGCTGTACAAGACGGGAACGAACCCGGACGAGACGCGCGTCCCGGGCGTCGTCAGCGCGCAAGAGTCCATCGTGAATTTCTCGCCGAATTGCCCACTCGAGCCGAACACCGGTTACACGTTCGAAATCTCCGCGGGGGGCATCACGGACTTCAACCGAAACCCGGTGGCGGCACCCTTCACGATCAGTTTCACGACCGCCGGACCCTGAGCCCGATGAACCGGCAAGCAGCGACTCTGCTCTTGGTCACCCTGGGAGCGGGCGGGTGTGGCAACGATTCGGACCCCGTTACCGAGGACGCGGGCGCGGCTGGTGCCGCGGGCTCCGGAGATGCCGCCGGCGCGAGCGGATCAGCCGGCGCTTTTGCGGACGCTGGCGCCGACCAAAACGTGGACCTCTCCGCCGTCGCAAGTGGCCCACCGTACGTCATCGTCGGCGAGGAGGTGACGCTGGTCGGGTCCGCTTCGGTGGGAGCGACGAGCTACCAGTGGAGCTTCGGCGACGGAAACGGCTGGCCAAGCCCTCGCGCCACACCGGACGCGACGGTGACCTATCAGGCACCCGGTCGCTACCAGGCGGTGCTCACCGTCACGGACGATTCGGGCAATCGGCGGACGGACGGCGTATCGATCGCCGTGACTCGAGCGCCGGTGTTCACGCCGCGCCAGAGCAGTACGGTCAATCGCTACGAAACCGAGCAGCGCGTGGCCGTGGTGAGCCCCGACTCCGACGAACTCACCGTCGTCGAGTGGGACGACAGCGACTCGTTTTCGGTTGCGTTCAGAATCACGACGCCGGATGAGCCCCGGACGGTCGTGCAGTGGGGCCAATGGCTAGCGGTCACATGCCAAGCCGCCTCGACGCTATTTTTGGTGAACAAGGACGACGGGCTGAGCCCCCGCAGCCTGCCGCTTCCGCGGGGGTCACGACCCTACGGAGCGGCGCCCGTCGGCGATTCGCTTTTCGTGACGCTGCAAGGCACCGGCGAAGTCGCTGAAGTGATGCTCGATGCGAACCAGGAAGCCATGCTAGTCGCCCGTCACCCGGCCATCGACGACAACCGGGGCATCGCTGCTCTCCCCGACGGCCGCCTGGCGGTGACTCGATTTCGCTCGAGATCGGACAGCACCATCGCCGAAATTGCGGTGGTGTCGCCCACTGGTGGCCCCCTGGAAGTATGGCCGCTCGCGAACGACCCGCAGATCAGCTCGGATACGGAAATCGGCGGCGTACCGAGCTACCTCAACCAGGTCGTCGTCTCGCCGAACGGCATCGACGCCGCCGTCCCTTCGTTGCAGGCCGACACGAACGCAGGTGCGTTCCGAAACGGTCGGCCCATCACGTTCGAAACGACCGTGCGCGCAGTGACGTCGTTCTTCGACGTGACCACGGGCCGCGAAGATTTCGACTCTCGAAAGCAGTTCGACAACCGCGGTTTCAGTTCCGCGGCGGTTTTCTCCAGCCGCGGCGATTGGCTGTTCGTTGCCATGAGGGGCTCGAGATCCGTCGAGCGGTTCGACATGCTGACCGGAGCACAGTCCGGAACCGTGCCCGACGTCGGCTTCGCTCCTGCAGGCGTCGCGCTCTCGATGGACGACCGCTTGCTCTTCGTCGACGCCACCCTCTCGAGAGAGCTCGTTGTCTACGACGTCACCGATTTCGCCAGCTTCCCGGTGCCGATCGCTCGGCTGCCCGTCGTCCGCGCTGAACCGCTCAGCGCGGACGTGCTCCGAGGCAAGCAACTGTTCAACGACACGTTCGACGAGCGTCTCGCCAAGGACGGGTACCTGACGTGCTCGCACTGTCACCTGGATGGGGACTCGGATTCACGGGTTTGGGACTTCACCGATCGCGGCGAGGGCCTTCGGAACACCATCTCGCTCTTGGGACGCGCCGGAGACGGAGACGGACCCATCCATTGGAGCGCCAACTTCGACGAAGTGCACGACTTCGAAAACGACATCCGAAACGCTTTCGGAGGGACCGGACTACTTTCGGAAGCGGATTGGCTCACGCATTCGGATACGCTCGGCGCTTCGAAGGCAGGCCTGAGCGCCGATCTCGACGCTCTCGCCGCCTACGTGACGTCGCTCTCGACTCCCTTGCCGAGCCCTTTTCGACTTCCGAATGGCAACCTCTCCGCCGCCGCAGCCCGCGGAAGAATCCTTTTCGAGTCGCCAGCAGCGGCCTGCACGACGTGTCATGCGGGACCGCGGCTGACCGATAGCTCGTTCACCACTCCCGGTAGCCCACTGCTACACGACGTCGGAACGATGAGCCCAGGCTCCGGGCAGCGTCTCGGGCAGACGTTGGTGGGCATCGATACACCGACGCTTCACGGTCTGTGGCACTCCGCACCGTACCTACACGACGGCTCTGCCACCACACTTCGTGAAGTGTTGGTGGACAAGAATCCCGGCGACCAGCACGGCGTGACGAGCACGCTGTCGGCCACCGAACTCGACGATCTCATCGCTTACCTCCGAAGCCTCGACGGTCGCGTAGACTGAGCGCGCCATGACGGCGAAGGCCGGAAACGACAACGCCGACCGCGCGACGACGCGAGATGATGGGGGGGACCGCGCCACGCCAGTGACGGGCTCGGCAAGGGGAAGGCGCGCCGCGCCGACATTGACCGAGGACATGACGCCGGCGGACGATCCGCACGCCGACGACCCCGTCGAACGCGCGAAACCGAGCGCGAGCCAACAAGACCGCTCCCGCGGCCCCTACGACGTTGGACGAGAAGTGGCGCGCGGCGGTCTCGGCCGAATCCTCGAAGCCCACGACCGAAGACTCGATCGACGGGTCGCCCTGAAGGAGCTTCACACCACGAACCCGAACGCCGCGGCGCGGTTCGAACGCGAGGTGCACATCACTGCGCGGCTTCAACACCCCAACATCGTTCCCGTGCACGAAGCGGGAAAGTGGCCGAGCGGCGATCCGTACTACGCGATGAAGCTCGTGGACGGCACCACGCTCTCGAAAGCGATTCAGCGCTGCGAATCTCTCGCCGCTCGAATCGAGCTCGTGCCCGCGGTCGTCGACGTCTGCGAGGCCATCGCCTACGCACACTCCGAAGGCATCATCCACCGCGACCTCAAGCCCGCCAACATCCTGGTAGGACCGTTCGGTGAGACCGTGGTCATCGATTGGGGGCTCGCGAAGAGCGTGCGCGGCACCGAAGAAGACGACGACTTCGACGTTGACGAAGACGAAGACGAGGCACCTTTTACTCCGAACCCGCGCGGGGTGACGCCCGCTCACGAGACCAAGCTCGGGACCGTCGTCGGAACGCCCGCGTACATGGCCCCGGAGCAGGCACGC
>JAJDAH010000255.1 GCA_029261965.1 Polyangiaceae bacterium | reverse complement strand
ATGTCGCGGTGAATCACGCCTCGCGAGTTGGCGTACTGCACCGCGCGGCAGATCTGGGCAAACGCGCCGAGCAGACGATGTTGTGAAAACTGCTCGACGGTTTCGGCGTCGTCGTCCCGGAGATGGTCGAGGATTCTCGCTAGCGTCTGTCCCCTCACGCGCTTCATCGTGAAAAACACCGTCCCGTCATCGAGCGTGCCGAGGTCGTAGACAGGCACGATCGTCGGGTGCTCGAGCTGTCCTTGGATCCTCGTTTCGTGGAGAAAGCGCGGCAGCAGCCGCTCCGCCCCTTCATGCAGGGTCTTCATCGCCACTTGACGGCCGATGCGGCGATCTCGCTGCAAGCGGACTTGCCCCATGCCGCCGCTGCCCAGGAGTGGACCGGGCTCGTAGCGCTCGCCGGCGTCGAGTCGAGTGGTCGTATCGTCCGGCACCCAGACCACGGCAGGCTCGGACTCGCCTTCGACCAGCGAGAAGTGATCGGACCCCGTGCTCACCATCGTTGGCGCGTCTTCGGCTCGGACGCTTTGGGTCAGCGCCAGCTCCGTCGCCTCCAAATCCGGTCGGTCTTCATCCGCCATGGGCGGAGGATACGCGAGTCTTTTATTTCGTGTGCTCCGCACTTGGCGGCGGCCCGCACAGGCCCGTAACATCGCTTCGATGGTGGACAAGCTACCCGGCGAATACGGTTTCGAAGACACCTCTTTCAGAGCCATGGGTGGCGCCCACGGTGTTCGGCGACTGGTCGATCACTTCTTCGACCTCATGGCGACGCTGCCCGAGGCAAGGAAGATTCACGACATGCACGGTGAGGACACGACCGTGGTGCGCGAAAAGTTGAGCGTGTTCTTGACCGGCTGGCTCGGTGGACCGCGCGAGTACAGCAAGCGTTGGGGACAGATTCGAATACCGAGTGCGCATGCACACCTCGACATCGGCGTCGAAGAGCGTGACGCATGGCTGTCGTGCATGCGGGGGGCAACCGAAAAGATGCCTATCGGTGACGAATTCCGGTCGTACTTCTTGAGGGAGATCGCGGTGCCGGCTGGTCGCTGCGTCACTCGCGGGCCCGACCCGGAAAACGAGCCGGAAAAACTACCGTAGCGGTGCGACCGAATGTGTTGTTGACGCCGCTATGCCGCCGGTGCAGATTGGTCCCGTGAATATTTCCGCAAAGATTCGTGCCCACCAGGGCCTGGTTCTCGTGGCCTCCGTAGTTGCCACGAGCTGTGTGTTCGTGGCCTGCGGCGGCAGTGGCAGCAGCGTCTCCGGCAATACCGGCGGCGACGCGGGCATGGCTGGGGCGACCGCGACCGGCGGAACTGGTGGCGGCGCGACCGGCGGAACCGGTGGCGGCACGGGTGGCACCGGCGGCGGCACGGGTGGCACCGGTGGTGGTGCGGGCATCGGCGGCACTTCCGGCATGGGCGGCAGCGACGCCAGCGACGACGTGATTTCGAACGGCGACGCGGCCAACGACGTCATGACCGACTCCATGGGTGGAGCGGCGGGCGCGGCCGGTACGGCAGGCGCTGGCGGCACCTGAGAAGCACGTCGGCGGACGGTTTCTCCGATCGCCGGGGTGTCGAAAAAAATTACCTAATCCGGCAGAAGCTGGATCTTCAATCGAACGTTCGCACCTGGATGCTCGTGAACGTTTGATCGCCGGCACGGACGTCGCTCATGACGACGATTGGATCGCCCGGCAAGCATCGGTTCCGCTTTCGCAAACGGTCGAAGGCGTTTCGGATGCTCTTCTCGGGGTCGTTCGACAGGTCCATGACAAATGGCACGACTGATCGCCGCAGCCAGAGCTTGCGTCGCACGTTGCTCATGTTCGTGAACGCGTAGACGATGGCGTGCTCGGGCCGAAAGCTCGCGACGAGGCGCGCGAGCGAGCCGCGCCGCGTGAAAACGACGATGCCCGGTGACCGGAGCTCGTCAGCCAATCGCACGGCGCTCCGCACGAGCTCGGCGCGTGGGTCTTCCGGCTGGCGTTCGAGGTGGAATTCCATCGTCGGCTCTTTTTCGATGCGGCGAGCGATCCGGTCCAGCACCTCGACACATCGTTCGGGGAAGCGTCCGGCGGCAGTTTCACCGCTGAGCATGATGGCGTCCGCGCCCTCATAGACCGCGTTGGCGACGTCGCTCACTTCGGCCCGAGTGGGCATGGGGTTTTCGATCATCGATTCGAGCAGGTGGGTCGCTACGATGACCGGTTTGCCCGCGATCACGCATTCGCGAACGATGCGCCGCTGGATGACCGGGAGCTCCCGAAAGTCGACTTCGACGCCGAGGTCGCCGCGGGCCACCATCACCCCGTCGCTCGCTTCGAGGATCTCCGTGAAATTGTCGACGCCCTCTTGGTTCTCGATTTTGGAGATCAGCCGAACGTTGGCGTTGCTGTCCTCGACGATGCGCCGGGCTTCGATGACGTCCTTGGCCGAGCGCACGAACGACAACGCAATGAAGTCGAGCTCGTGTTCGAGAGCGAAGGCGATGTCACGCTTGTCCTTTTCGGTGAGTGACGGCAGGTTGACCCGCACTCCCGGCAGGTTCACGTGCTTTCGTGACCCCAGCGTGCCGCCGTCGAGCACGAGGCAATCGAGGTTCCGTCCCTTGATCTCGAGCACCTCGAGGTTGATCAGGCCGTTGTCGACCGTGACCTTGTCCCCGGGCGACAGATGGTCGACGAGGTCCTTGTAATTGATGTGCACGCTCTTCTGTTCGGGATCCTCCTCGGGGCTCACCGACAAAGAAATCTTCTCGCCGACGCGGAGATCGAGGCTCTGGCCCACTTCGCCGGTTCGGATTTCGGGCCCTTGGAGGTCCATGAGCAAGCTGACTGGGTGGTTGAGCTTCCGGTTGAGGCTCTTGATGCGACGAATGGCCATCAGGTGGGAATCGTGGTTCCCGTGAGACATGTTGAGGCGCGCCAGGTTCATGCCCGCCTTGGCCATCGCCTCGATTTGCTCGGACGATTCGCTTGCCGGTCCGAGGGTGCAAATGATCTTCGTGTGACGAAAATCTCTCCGTGGGCTGCTTTTTTCGTCGGCCATGTGTCGTGCGCCCTACTAAAGCACGTGGCCCCGACGGGCCAAACAGCTCCCTTCAGAGGATCTCGCGTTTGGCGAGCTCCGCCGATAGGGCGTCCGCGTTCTCGAACACGATGGCTGGCATGCGCGCTCGCTCGGCCGCAGCACAGTTTTGCGGGCGATCGTCGATGAAAAGGCAGTCTCCGGGCTCGACGCCGAGCGCACGCGCGGCTCCGAGATACGCCTCTGAATCAGGCTTTCGAACCCCGGTTCTGCACGAGACGAACGTCCAAGGCACGTGGTCGGACAGCTCGAGTTTTTCGTCGAGCATCTCGTACCAAATGGGGTAGTTCGACAACGCGTGCAGCTCGTAACCACGACTGGTGAGGCGCGCGACGAGCTCGCGCATGCCGTCGAGCCACCGGTATTCAGCGTGGATTCGCGCCTCGAAGGCTCGGTGGTCGAACTCGCGGCCGTCTCTGAACATCTTCGCGTAGTACTCGCTCGCCGTGAGCTCGCCCCGCTCGAATTCGGGCCAAGCCGTGGGATTCACTGCTCGGACGAGCTCCCGGAGGGTCATTCCGAAGAAGTCGCCGATGTGGGTGTAGAACGGGTCCTCGACCAGCGTATCCATGACGTCGAACAGGATCACCGGGCGTCCAGCCTTCACGGGCTGCATGTTAGCGTAGCTCTACCGGCCGCGGGACACCCACGACGGCATTGTTCGTGTCGTGTCGAAGGCCACGTCGGATGGAGGGCTCGACGCACGGAACAGCGGGTTTCGAGCGTTGCTCGACGCTGCGGTGGCCGCCTCGTACGTTGCGGATGCGAGGACCGGCGTTAGTCGACGTCAGCTCCTCGATCGCGTTCGAGAAGAGCTGCCGGACCGCGCAGACTGTTTCGTCTTCATGACCGGCGGCGCATACACCGAGGAAGCAAAGTCGTTTGCGAAGAAGCACGCCCGCCGCTGCTTCGAGAAGCCGCTGCGCCGCTCGGCTCGAGAAGCTCGTAGGAAAAATCGCCAGCTGATGCACGACGTCATCAACGCCTACGGTCACTTCCGAGGAACGGCACTGAACGCCGTCGCGCCGTCCGGCTCGCGAGCCTGACCGCCGGCGCTTTCCCCACGGAACTCCGTCGGGCTAGGGTTCGCCGCCATGAGCGAGCCCCCCTCGGAAGAGTCCTCTTCGGACGCCCCGCGAGCTGACGATTCGGCGGACAGCGGGTCCGGAACCGCCCACGCTCTCGCTGACGTCAAACAACTCGGACTCTTCGCCTCGCTGGCTTCCCTCAGCTACGTCTTTTGGGTCGTTGGTGGAATGGAGATGGTCGAGCGATGCGCCTACTACGGCGTTCGCGCGGTGGCAGGGCTCTATGCCGGAGCGGCGCAGTCGAAGGGGGGTCTGGGCATCAACGAGGATGCGCTCGGCGACATCTTTTTCGTCTGGGCTCTCGTGCAGTCGCTCGTGCCAGTGTTCACCGGCGGGCTGTCGGACCGATTCGGTTACAAGGAAACGATTTTCGTTTCGACGATCTTCAAGATCGGCGGTTACATCATGATGGCGATGTGGCCGACCTACTGGGGGTTCTTCGCCGGCGCAGTGGTCCTGGCGACAGGCACCGCGATCTTCAAACCCGGGATCCAGGGCACCCTGGTGAAAGCGTCATCGCGCGAAAATAGCTCGATGGCTTGGGGAGTTTTCTATCAGACGGTGAACATCGGCGGGTGGCTTGGACCGTTGATCGCCGCGTTCGTGCGAACCCGTTGG
Source organism: Polyangiaceae bacterium (assembly GCA_029261965.1). Classification (GTDB taxonomy): domain Bacteria; phylum Myxococcota_A; class Polyangia; order Polyangiales; family Polyangiaceae; genus JAJDAH01. Next base: position 1,103 of record JAJDAH010000255.1, on the reverse strand, counting down.
GGGTGGAACTGGGTTTTTTATGCCTGTTCGGCGATCATCTGCATCAATTTCATCTTGCTGCTCATCTACAAGGAGCCAGGCAAGCAGGAGCGGCTCGAAAGAGCTCGCCTCGAGAAGCCGGGAGATCGACGCAGCCTCCTCAGCGAGTCCCTCGAGGAGCTGGCGAAACCTCACGTGTGGATCTACCTCGCGATCTTCAGTGGCTTCTGGTTCATGTTCAACGCGCTGTTCGACGTGCTCCCGCTTCACATCCGAGACTGGGTCAACACTCAGACGATCGTGCAAGATCTGTTCGGCGCCACGGGCACTCAAAGCGGGGCGGCGAAGTTTTTTCTCGGAATGAACAAGGAGGGCACCGCCATCAACCCCGAGGGGATGCTCAACCTGAACGCCGGGCTCATCATGATTACCTGTTTCCTTTTCGCCTGGATGAGCGGGAAGGTGCGCGCGACGACGAGCATGGTGATCGGCACCCTCCTCGCGACGGCGGCGATGTTCCTGTCGGGCTTTTCGACCCTTGGTTGGCTGTCGCTTTCCGCGATTCTCGTGTTCAGCGTGGGGGAGATGCTCTCGAGTCCCAAGTTCAGTGAGTTCATCGGAAACTTCGCGCCGTCGGACAAGAAGGCGATGTATCTCGGGTTCTCGCAAATACCGCTCGCTATCGGGTGGTCGCTCGAGGGCAAGCTCGGGCCGATGATTTATGGCCACTACGCCTCGAAGGACAGCTTCTCTCGCGATCTACTCGTGGAGAAGGGCATGCCCGCGGCACAGACAGTCGTGTGCGAGAGCGGACAAGACGCCGGATGCATCAAACAAGGCGAGGCCTTCGACAAGCTCGTCGAGTTCACCAAGGAAACCCCCGAGGCGCTCACCCAGGCGATGTACGAGAGCCATCAGGTTGGCACGGTGTGGGTGATCTTCGGTGCCGTCGGGATCGTGTCCGCTATCGGGATTTACATGTATGGACGCTGGGTCATCACGCTCGCGGTCAACGCGAAGCGAAACCCAGCCTCTTGAGGATCACTTTTTTGCCGGTGCGGCGCTTGACGGCGGCGCCGCGCTCGATGGCGGTGGAGCGCTCGATGGCGGTGGAGCGCTCGATG
>JAJDAH010000254.1 GCA_029261965.1 Polyangiaceae bacterium | reverse complement strand
GACCGACCTCGACGACAATGAGACCTCGCTACCGACGCACCCCGCGCCGGGTGCCACGCGCGCGTGCTCAGCACAAGCCCATTGAAGTCTCCACGCGCCTCGCGCCTCGCGCACGGAACGCCGTTGGGCTATCGCTTGATTTGGGACTAGACCGGTCGCACGGCTCGGCGGTAGCTCACCTTTGCGAGCGCGTCTTCGACGACCTGGTTGCGCGCGCGAACGTCCCCCTCCAGCTCGGGAACCAAAATCAGACGATGCGCGAGAGCCGGGCCGGCGATCTCGCGCACGTCGTCGGGACTGACGAAGGTTCGACCGCCGATTACGGCGTAGGCCTTGGCCGCGCGAAGTAGGCTGAGCGATGCCCGAGGGGACGCGCCGAGCACCACGTGGTCGTGTTGCCGCGTGAACGCGCTCAGCGCTACGGCATACTCGTAGATGTCGTCCTCCACGTGCACCCGGGCGGCAACCGATTGCAGCTGGGAGACGGCTGCCGGGTTCAGGATTGGCTCGGCCTCCGGAGCGGTGATGCCGTGGGCCCGAAGCATCGCGACCTCGTCCTTCGCGGAAGGGTAGGTCATGTCGACCCGGATGAGGAATCGGTCGATCTGTGCTTCGGGCAGCGGGTAGGTCCCTTCGAGATCGATCGGATTCTGAGTCGCGAGCACGAAAAACGGGTCTGGCAGCTCGAAGCGATCACCCTCGATAGTGACCTGGCGTTCCTGCATTGCCTCGAGCAGGGCAGATTGAGTTTTCGCCGGCGCACGGTTGATCTCGTCGGCAAGCACGACGTTGGCGAAAATAGGGCCGGCCCGCAGTGAAAAATCGCCGTCCTTCGGGCTGAGCACGTAGGTGCCGGTGATGTCCGCCGGGAGCAGGTCGGGCGTGAATTGAATTCTTCGAATGGAGCACCCGAGGGTGGTCGCGAACGCTTTGACGAGCGTCGTTTTTGCGATTCCCGGCACACCTTCGAGCAGCACGTGTCCTCGCGCGAGAAGTGCTACCAGCATCATGTCGATCGGAGCCGGGCTGCCGATGTAGACGCGGCTCGCCTGTTGCTTCGCGGTCTGGAGGCGTTCCTGCGCCGCCTCGATTTCGGGGACTTGGAGGGCGTGGGTCACGATTGCGCTCCTGTCCGCTCAGTCACTTCGTCGAGCAATTGGGTCACTCGCTTTCGCATGCGCTCTACCATGCGAGCCGTGACACGGATTGGTTGGGACGCAACGACGGCTGTTTCTGCATCGGAAAGCTCTGCCATGACTCGGCCGAGGTCCTCGGACGATCGCCGACTCAGCGCTTCTTGTCGATTGATCTCCGCACGCAAGCTCGAAGGGGAGGGGCGTCCCTCGATGCCGAGGCGGTGGCATAGCCCCTCCTCGAGAGCGCTTTTCAGCTCGAGCAGCGCCAGGGCGCGATGCGTGCTGGGCGATGCCAGCACCGCGGCGCGGCCGGCGACACCGCCTTGGGCGACGAGCGGGACCTCCCGCGCGTATCGCGGCGCGAGCCTGCGATAGGTTCTCGATGCCACGACGCCCACCCAGAGCATGGCGCCCAGGGCGACCACGACCGACAAGAGCAACGCGACGATGTCCGGCAGGCCCTTCTTCCGGCTTTCGTCGACGATCTTGCCGAACGCTTCGAGCTCTTCTTTGAGTTCGCGGCCGAGTGACGTCGAGCCGCCGTAGTGGCCAGTCTGCGTAAAGTCGTTGGCGAGGAGGAAAAGCCTTCCAGTTCGAATGGTGTCGCCGTCGTCCTCCACCAGGTACTCGACGAGGCCCTCGGCGAACGCACGGTTGCCCGGATAACGCATCATGAGGTTGATGACGGCTGAGGGATCGCTCATGGCGAAGAGTCGGCCCTTGTTGACGATGATGCCCGTGATGGCGAGCGTGGCTTCGTTTTCGCCAATCGTCGGGATCTTGAGCACTTGGGTGAGATCGGGGTGCCGCAGCGCGGTTGGATGGTTCGTGACCAGCTGTTTCACGTTCGCCACGATGGGGTGCCGGCCTTGCTCGTAGCCCGCGACTTGTTGAACGGCCGGGACGGCGATGGCGAAATCGGCGTTTCTCCGCAGCGTCATAGCGGGTCGGATGGGCGCGTTCTCGCGGTAGATGTGGAAGTGCTCGAGCAACGATGGGGCGGTGCCGTGATCATCGAGCACCGCGAGTCTTCCGCCTGCTCTCAGGAATGCGCTCGCGTCGTCGTACTGGATGTCGACCGTGGGATGCAGAATGAGCACGCCATCGGCCGGGGTCAGCTCGCTCCAGTCGAGTGTCGCGACAATTTCTACTCGGTGCCGGCCGAGCTTTTCACGGGCCAACTCGAGCAGCTCGCTCGAGCCGCCCCACTTCCCGTCGTTGAAGTCGAAGTCCGCGCCCCAGGCCCAAGCTGGGCTCCCGAGCGCGACCCAGAGCGCCGCTGCGACCGCCCAGAGCCGGCGCGTCATTGTCGAAAAAGCTAGCACGAGGGCTTTGGCACGATGGCGGTTCGACCGCTCATTGGGGCACGCCCTCTGGTAACGCACGAAGTCGGACATGGAAACCGTTGGGACCCTTTGAAGATTTCCGGCTTTCGAGCCGGGCGATTTGAAGGGTGTATTCGGGCGTTGCCACACCCCGGCGGCCTCGGTTCCCGCAATGTCCGGCGTTTTTGAGAACTTAGGGGAACTTGACCGCGTGATTCACGTAATTAGAGTATGAGTCAGCGGTCTGAAACCGCTCCACACCGTCCCTAGGACCACCGATGCTACCCCCGTTCATCATCGAGCAGATCCGTAAGAGGGAAGTCGAGGAGCGCCGACGGCAGGAGGCCGACCGGCCTCGGCTCGAGCTGCCGCTCGACGTGCACCGCCCAGAACCTGCCCCGGAGGACGGCGAAGAGAGCTCGGACGAGCGGGGCGTGACGATTCTGGATTTGGGCTGATCACCGCTCAGTTAGGCACACGGGCTCCTTCCTCTATCGGGCGCTCCTGCTAGGCTCCGCGCGCTGGATGGCGAACCGATCCGCTTTCTTCGCTTGCGCTGCCGCTGTCGGTCTCTCGGGGTGTTTCCCCCCGGGCGACGGCAAGGAGCCCGAGCTGTCGCAGATTTACTTCCCCGTGGGCATCGCGGTGAGCCCTGGGGCCACGCGTATGTACGTCGCGAACAGCAACTTCGATCTTCAGTTCAACGCTGGCTCGCTTCAAGTTTACGATCTGGATGCTCTGCGCGCGCGGCTTCCGGTCTACTGCACGTCGGACGCATCTTGCGGTGACGGCGAGCGGTGTGATCTCGATCCGACCGAGGAGAACTCGGACGCACCAAGTCATTGGTGCGTCGCCTCGAGCGGCCCCAACGCTGGTCGGCCCTGTGGCGTGGCGTCTGAAACGACCCCCGCCGAACGGATTCTCGCTCCGGGGCGTTGCGCTCCCTTCGATCCGACCAGTGGGGGCGTCATTCTCGAAGCCGTCGAGATTGGCGCTTTTGCCACCGACGTCATTTATCGCCAAAACCCCAATGGGCCCGGTGGGCGTCTGTACATCCCCGTCCGTGGGGATGCGACGCTGCACTGGATCGATGTCGACGACGACACCGAGCCTAGCGTGGGGCTGGAGCTCGATTGCGGACAATCCGGGAAAAACTCTGCCTGCGACGACGAGCACCGCCGCGGCGACGACCCCGACGCAAACATCCGTGGAGTGCGCATGCCGCCTGAGCCGTTTGCGGTGGCGGCGGACGCCCTGGCTCGCTCGATCGTCGTGACCCACCAATCGGACGGCGCCGTTTCGCTGTTCGTGGACGGGTTCACGGGGGAGGGGCCACGCCTCGAGTTCGTGCTCGGTGGCCTGGCCACCGGCGCAGTGGGCATCGCGTCGATTCCACAGCCCAAGATTGTCGACCTGGAGGAGGACTTCTTCCAGCCCGGATACCTCGTGACCTTCCGAAACTCTCCCGAAGTTCGGCAGCTCCGGGTTTTCTTCGATGACGTGAACAACTCGACACCGCGCCCGTTCATCCAAAACACCGGCGGTGCCGGAGTGACCGCGAACGCCTCGGGCATCGACTCCCGGGGAATCGGCGTCGACCCGAGCCAAAGACAGGCGTGCGAATCGGCCTGCGCCGACGCGGATACCGACTGCGCGGACGAGTGCGCGGGGATCCCGCTCGACATCTTCATCGCCAACCGTTCGCCGGCGACCCTTCTTTTGGGTCGCACCCGACCCAACCGGAGCGCGAGCTCGAGCGACGATTTTCCTCAGTTCTTCGACACGCTCCCGCTCGATTTCGGACCGTCCCGCGTGGTCGTCGGCAGCGTGCTCGGGGAAAGCGGCGACCCCGAAGTTCGTGTGTTCGTCATCACGTTCGACGCCCGCAAGATCTACATCGTGGATCCCGATAGTCGCCGGGTTGAACGGGTCATCGATACCGGGCGGGGTCCCCATTCATTTGCGGTGGATCCCGTCAACGGCCTGGGTTTCGTCGGGCACTTCACCGATTCTTACGTCGGTGTCATCGACCTCGACAAGCGGCACGGGCGCGTCTTCGGCACCGTCATCTCCAGCATGGGCGTGCCAACACCACCGAGGGCGGCCAGGTGAGAGATCCCATCGTTGCGCTCGGCCTCGCCGCGCTGTGCTTCATCGCCGCGTGCGGTTCGGACCAAGTGACCGTTCCTCCGCGTTCACTCGCTCGGAGCGGAACCGCGACTTTTCTCTGCATGAACACCGTCGATGGTGACCGCAATCCGGGACGCCACATCGACAAATGCCCCGACTTCGACGTCGAGGACGACGATCTCAATCTGGACAACCTGATGGCGATGGTGACCCAACGGGATACCGGCGAGGTCGCGGTCATCGACATCACCGTGGGCAGCATCGTCGATCAGGACACGAGCAAGCCCGGCTTCAACTTTCTCCCGGTCGGCGACCGGCCGACCTCGATCGCTTCGACTCCCGGTGGCACGGCGACCTTCGTCGGCGTCGCGGAGCTCGGGCGGGAGGGCATCTATGCGTTGCCCACCTCGTGCATTCGTCCGCCGGCGCGAGATCTCACCGCTTGGCCGGCTTGCTCGCTGCCGAGTGCGCCCGGAGCGATGAAGGTGCTCGTCGATCCGGCAATCGAAGCTTCGGATGGCGGTATGCTCGTGCGTGCGAGCTGCGACGCCGCCTACGACGCGGATACTGCGACGGTGGGCACGGCTCTGGGCGCCGGTGGTGATTGCCCGGCCGATCTCGCCCGCGAGGTCGTGGACCCCGGCCGACGGAAGCTTCTGGTGGCGATGCCCGAGGAAGGTGTCTTGGCGGTCATCGACGCGCAGCAGCTGCTCGACCGACCCCCGGGGTCTTTCGACGCTTGCCCCATCGAGCGCTGGGTCCCGCTCGAGGTGGCGCTCCCGAATTCCCCGCCACAACAGATCCCGCCTCTGGATCTCGTCAAACCCGGTTGTGACATCGTGCCGGTCAACAACGGCCCGGACACGGTCGATGTCCCGCGTCCCGCTGGGCTCGAGCTCGACGGGGATTCGCTCTACGTCGCGGACCAGGGCGCACCGGTGGTGCATGTGCTTGACGTGTCGGATCCGTGCACTCCGATCGAAGAGCCTCCGCTCTTGCCGGTCTCTTGGCTGAACCCCGGCCGCACCGTCACCACGAGCGACGTCGCGGTGAGCCCGTTCACTACCCAGGGCAAGAAGTTCGTCTACGCGATCGACGAGTTTGACGACGCCGGCAGCGTCATGGTTTTCGATGTGACACCGGGCTCATCGAACCGCACGCCCCTGGTCCGGCCGCGGTCGAGCATCCTCACCGTCGAGCCGCCGGACCGCATCAAGTTCCAGTCCGCGCCGCGAGACTTGGCCTTCGTTCTGCGCGACGAGCCGATAATCGATGCAACCACCGGCGTTGCCGTCGTCGGGACGGCTTGCGATCCGAACCCTGCGCTCGATCCCGGGGCACCAGCGGCGCAATACCGGTCGTCGCGAGACCTGTCCACGGGCGCCCGGCCTGGCAATCTTCGGGGAGTTTTTGGTTTGATTGCCCTGACGAGCGGGCAGATCATGGTCATCGACACCGAGGATTTCGACGCTCGATGCCGGCGACCGGTCGAAACCAATCGAACCGACCCCCCGATGGAGGACTTCCGTGGCTGCGCGGACCCCTCAGTTGGTCCCGACCGCTTCGAAAATGCCGACGGACCGACGGTCACGAACGAAGCGACGTGCCAAGTGGTGCAACCGCATCGGGCACGAGCCGCGAGGTTCACCATCACCGACGACGAGTTCGGTGCGAATGCCCCCGGGCTTCGAACTCTGCCGCAGCTGACTTTGGACGGCGCGGCGGTGGCGACGGGGCAGACCGACGAGGGGCGAGCAACCCCGAAGATGCTCGGCGTCCCCTTCGCTACCGGCGAGGCGGCCCGCGTGTTCGTCAGCACCACGCAACACATCGTGGGCGCCACCGACGCCGCTCAGGAGGAGCTTCTCGTTTCGCCGGCCGAAGCCGAGCGAAACAGCGTGACGCTCAATCTGAACGAGCCTCGCGTATTCGTGCCTCAGGAAGACTTCGACGTCGTGTTCGAAGGGGCGACCGTCCGCGCTCGGAACGGCGGGATCCCGAGTCGAGATGGCGCGCTCGTCATCGACGATGACAGTGTGCGGTTTTGCGCTCGAGGTGTGCGCGACGTCGCCGCCGCTCGAGTGCTCGGCCGCCGAATGGGCGTGGCCGACAACCGCCTCGACGCTTTCGGTCGCCGGCACGCCGACTACGTCGAAGTGGTCTCGACGCTTCTCGACGAAGACGATTCCTATTGGTCCGCGACGGGCAGTGCGGGCCGTTCTTGCGGCACGGCGAACGACGACCCGGAAGCGTCCCGCCGGTACTGTGACAACACCTTCGGTGAAACTGTCGACGATGGCGCGCGCAAGCGCGACGGCCCCAGAGATTTCCGCGTGCTCGAAGCGTTTCAGGATTCCTTGGCGGTCGAGTCGCGAAATTTCGCCGGACAGGCGCCGATCGATGATCTGCGGTGCTGTTTTCCCCAAGCTTTGCGTTACCGCGTGCGCGCCAGCCATCAGTGGATTGTGGATGGCTCGGTGTCGGGTTTTCCGCACCACATGGTAGGCGTCGAGGACACCGATGGCAGGTTTCGTTGCGTGGAGGACTGCAGCCCAATTCGCGAGCGCCGATTCGGCCGAGTCTTCGAGATCTCTTGCGAGGGGGACTGCGGGACCTCTGACACGGGGATCCCGGCCATCGGCCCAACGACGGGTGAAGACGTCGCCTGCATGGTCGAATCCGTCACCGAGGTCGCGACCGATCCTTCCCACCCCTGCGCCTTCCACAACACGCAACTCAACTTCGCGATCTACCGCGGCGCGCGGCTCGACGACGAGGGCAGCGTGGAGGCATCGCCGAGCCGGCGCGGTATGGTGTTCAGTTTCACGGCGGTCGGCGGGTTCGCCCCGTTGTTCGTCAACTTGGCGTCTCAAACGTCGGCGGTTTCGACGAGCTCGATGTTCGTCGTGCCCCAGCTCGGTGAGCTGGCCGTCGTGGACGGTGCGGCGGAAGGTTTGGGCCTCGTGAACCTCGACTCGATCGCGGTTCGCCGCATCTTTTTCTGAGTCGTCGCGATGGCCGGGCGTGACACGCCGGTGATGAGGCAGTTTCATTCTGCGAAACGCGCCTACCCGGACAGCATCCTGTTTTTCCGCTTGGGTGACTTCTACGAGATGTTCGAGGACGACGCGGTCATCTGCGCCCGCTTGCTCGACCTCACTCTGACGAGTCGGAACAAGGGCAAACCCGACGAGGTGCCCATGGCGGGCGTGCCGCACCACGCCGCCCACTCCTACGTCGCCAGGCTGCTCGAGCTCGGTCACAAGGTCGCCGTGTGCGAGCAAATGGCCGATCCCTCGAAGACCAAAGGCATCGTGCCGCGCGAGGTCGTCCGTGTGCTCACCCCGGGCACCATCACGGACCGCGACCAACTCGACGCGAGCACGAACAACTGGCTGGCGGCGATCGAGCTTGGGACGGCCGAGGTCGCCATCGCTTTGCTCGACCTGTCGACCGGCGAGCTCAGCGCCGCGGAGTTGCCGGATCTGGCGGCGCTACTGGGTGCGCTCTCACGCGCTGCGCCGAAAGAGGTCCTCGTCGGCGGCCGCCTCGGAGAGCAAGAGAGCGATCCGCTGCCGACGATGGGTAAAGTGCTCCGAGGCGCCGCGGTGCGGGCTGATACCGATATCGCGGACACCGAAACCGAGGAGGTCCTAGGCGCGCTCTCTCGCGACGCGGCGCGGCTGAGCGCGACCGCGCGCCGCGCAGTCGCCCGGGCGGTGAGGTACGCCGCGGTGTGCACCCCAGGCTCACCACTGCCCGTCCGCCGAATCGGGGCGTGGGATCCCTCCGCAGCTCTCGTGATCGATCCCATCGCGCAGGCGCACCTCGAGCTCGTCGCCTCGATGACTGGGGAGCGCAAGGCGACCTTGCTCGGGGTGATCGACTCGAGCAACACACCAATGGGGGCGCGGTTGCTCCGCCGGAGAATGCTCGCCCCGTTGACCGAGGTGGATCGCATTCGGCGTCGGCTCGATGCCGTCGAATTGTTCGTCATCGATTCCCCTGCGCGCCAAGAGTTGCGCGCCGAGCTCGTCGCCGTCGGCGACTTGGAGAGGCTCGGCGTTCGCGCGGCTCTGAGGGAAGCGACGCCGCGGGATCTCGGCGCTCTTCGCGATGGCCTTCTGGCCTCGAGAAAAGTCGTGGCGCTGTTGAACCGCACGACCGATCTCGAGGCCAGAAGGACACTCGGTCTTCACCTGGAGAAGAACGGACGCGACGTCGTCACGGGCGGTGATGTGGTCGATACGGTCGACGATGTCGCCGACGTGCTGGCTCGCGCGTTGCTCGACAGACCACCAGCGCATGCCAAAGATGGCGCGGTTTTTCAGCCGGACTACGATGGCGAGCTCGAGGCTCTCGCTCAGCTCAAGAAATCCGGCACCGAGCAAATCGTCGCGCTCGAAGCCGAGCTGAGGACGCAGACAGGCATCACGAACCTCCGGGCGAAGCACACCAAGGTATTCGGTTGGTACGTCGAGGTCAGCCGGAGTCACATTTCGAAGGCCCCGAAGGAGTGGCGGCGAAAGCAAACGGTCGCGGCGGGTGAGCGCTTCACGCTCGACGAACTCGACGAGCTCGCCGACCGAATCGCGAATGCCGAGGAGAAACATCGAGAGCGTGAGCACGAGTTGCTCGCCGAGTTGGCGGAGCTGACTGCGCGCGCCAGCGAACGCATCGCCGATCTCGCCGCACGCGTAGCACGGTGGGACGTATCCGCGTCGCTCGCGGAGGTCGCTCATCGCTACGACTACACGCGACCCGAGGTCGACGACTCCGGTCAAATCGTGGTCACGGAGGGGCGCCATCCCGGGGTGGAGCGTCTCGCCGCCGCCGGTCGATTCGTGCCGAACGACGTGCGTCTCGACATTGGCAACGAGAGACTCTGGCTCGTGACTGGTCCGAACATGGCTGGCAAGAGCACCTTGCTTCGGCAAGTCGCGCTGACGGCGGTCCTCGCGCAAATGGGTAGCTACGTGCCCGCTCGCGGCGCCCGGATCGGCGTCGTGGATCGCGTGCTGTCCCGCGTTGGCGCCAGCGACAACCTCGCCGCCGGCGAAAGCACGTTCATGGTCGAGATGCGCGAGACCGCGGCCATCCTGCGCTACGCGACCGAGCGTTCATTGGTCATTCTCGACGAGATCGGCCGCGGTACGAGCACCTTCGACGGTCTCGCCATCGCCTGGGCGGTTGCCGAGCACCTCGACGACGCCGTGAGATGCCGCGCGCTCTTTGCCACCCACTATCATGAGCTCACCGCGCTCGCCGACGACTCGAAGCATGTGGCCAACTACAGTGTTTCTGCGAGGGAGTACGAGGACGACGTCGTTTTCCTGCATCGTGTGGTGCCGGGACCGGCCAGCCGGAGCTACGGCGTCGCTGTGGCCAAGCTCGCCGGCTTGCCCGAGAGTGTGCTCGCGCGCGCCAAGGCATTGTTGACGATGCTCGAAAGCGACGGGGGTCGCGGGCGCGGTGCCAAGCAGGCGCCGGAGAACCAGCTCGCGCTGTTCGAGAATGGTCCTGGCGAGAGCCCGGAGACACGAGATGTGGTCGAGACGCTTCGAGCGACCGACGTCGACCGGCTGACGCCCATCGACGCGCTCACCCTGATCGCGCGACTCAAGAAGAAGCTCTGACCGCGTCGACCACCGCGTCGATTGCCTTTCGGTGCGCCATCAGGGGGGTCAGTGCACTCGCTGGCCGGGTTTGGCCCCCGAATCGGGACTCAGCAGGAAGACTTCGGCGCCGCCGGGCCCGGCGGCGGTCACCATGCCCTCGCTCGTGCCGAACTTCATTTCTCGGGCCCTGAGGTTCGCGACGACGACCACCAGGCGGCCGACTAGCGCTTCGGGCTCGTAGGCTTTCTTGATTCCGGCAAACACCGTTCGTTCCACGCCGCCACCGAGGCTCACGCGCAGTTGGAGGAGCTTGTTGGCCTTGGGCACGTGCTCGGCGCTCACGACGCGTGCTACCCGCAAATCGACCTTCGTGAAGTCGTCGATGGTGCATTCGGCCGCGAGCGGTTCGGCTTCGAGCGGACCGCCGTCGTCCTCGGTGGGTTTGCCGACAGCTTGATGGTCGGCGACGTCTTCTGCCGCGGTCTTGCTGTTTTCGAGAATGGCCTGCACCTTCTTCGGGTCCACCCGCTTCATCAGGTGTTTGAACTCGTTGACCGCGGTGCCCACGAGCGGAGTGCCGGCGTCTTGCCAGGCGTCGAAGCTAGCTCCCAGGAGGTTGGCGCTGTCGTTCGACAGCTCCGGCAACACCGGGGTCAAGTAGACGACGATCTGACGGTACAGATTGAGGGCGACGCTGCACATGTCCCGGACCTCGCCCGCTTTCTCCGGGTCCTTTTTCAGCGTCCAAGGCTTCTTTTCGTCGACGTACCCGTTGGCGCGGTCCGCCAGGCCCATGACAAGTCGCATCGCTTTGGCGTAGTCGCAATCGTCATAGGCCTTCGCGATTTCGTTGCCGGCCTCGGCGCCGGCCTGAAACAAACCTCCATCGTCGGGATAGGTTTCCGACAGATGTCCCCGCTGGACGAATTTGGCCGAGCGGCTGGCGATGTTGACTACCTTGCCGACGAGATCCGAGTTGATCTTGTTCTGAAAGTCCTCGAGGTCGAGATCGATATCCACGACCTTCGGGCCGAGACGGCTCGCGTAGTAGTACCGGAGGTAAGCGGGGTCGAGATGGTCGAGATAGGTGCGCGCCATGATGAACGTGCCGCGGGACTTGCTCATCTTCTCGCCATCGACGGTGAGAAAACCGTGCACCTGCACCCGTCGCGGAAGTGAAAAGCCGGCGGTCTTCAGCATGCTGGGCCAGAACAAGGCGTGGAAGTACAGGATGTCTTTGCCGATGAAGTGGAAGATCTCGGTGTCTTCGCTTCGCCACCAGTCGTCGAGCTTCTCACCTTGGGCGTCGCACCAGTCTTGCGTGCTCGCGACGTAGCCAATCGGAGCGTCGAACCACACGTACCAGTAGTTGCCCGGAGCATCCGGGATCTCGAAGCCGAAGTACGGTGCGGGCCTCGAGATGTCCCAGTCGCGGAGCTCGTCGCTGAGGAAGTGACCTTTGAGGTAGTTGGCCATCTCGGGCTGAAGGTGGTCCCCGGTACTCGTCCATTCGTCGAGGAACGAATGCAGGCTCTCGATCTTCACGAAGAGGTGAGGCGCGCTTCGGACTTCGGGTTTCGTCCCGCTCAGAGTGCTGACCGGATCCTTCAGGTCCATCGGACTGTAGGTGGAGAGGCACTTTTCGCAGTGGTCGCCGTATTGCTCCTTCGACTCGCACTTCGGGCACGTGCCGACGACGAACCGGTCGGCGAGAAAAACGCCTTCTTTGGCGTCGAACAGTTGTGTGACGCTGCGTTCTTCGACGAGGCCCGCCTGGCGTAGCGCCGACCAGACCTCACCGCAGAGCTTTCGGTTGGACTCGGAGTTGGTGCTTCCGAAATTGTCGAATTCGATGCCGAACTCGGCAAAATCTTGCTGGTGGGCGCGGCTCATGTCGTCGATGAGCTCTTGCTCCGAGCGGCCCTCTTGCCGAGCTCGGATCATGATCGACGTGCCGTGGGTGTCGTCGGCGCAGACGTAGATGCACCGCTCGCCGCGCATCTTTTGAAACCTCACCCAGATGTCTGTCTGCAGGTACTCGACCAGGTGGCCGATGTGCAGGTGTCCGTTGGCGTAGGGTAGGGCGCTGGTGACGAGGATGCGGCGAGTCATTGGGGGGCTCCGAGGTGGCGGAGGGTAGCAGGAGCCCAGGGGCCGCGCTCAGCGCAGCCGGCCGGGCGGCGGCGGCTTGGCGGTTCGGCCGTTTTCGGGCCACGAGTGCTTGGGGTAGCGACGCATGAGCTGCTTTCGTAGCGCGGGGTAGTGCCGCTCCCAGAATCCCGCCAGATCGGCGGTGACCTGGACTGCCCGTTTGTTCGGCGCGAGAAGGTGGAGAGTGAGCGGCACACGACCCTCGCAGATGCTCGGCGTGTCGCTCATGCCAAAAAAATCCTGCAGGCGGGATTCGATGCGCGGAGACATGTCGCGTTCGTAGACGATGGCGGCGCTCCGGCCTCCTGGGAGGCGGAGGTCGACCGGCGCCCACGCGTCGAGCGAGCGGCGTTGGCCGGGCGAGAGGGTCGCGGCGAGCGCCTCGGCGAGATCGACGGCGCGCAGCTCGTCGAAACCCGTGCTCGCGCTCGCCGCCGCCTCGAGCGCGTCGCGAGCGGGCTCGGTACTGAGCTCGGGAAACTGCGCCGCGGGAAACGTCGATCGAACCAGCGCGATGCGGGCGGCGAGCGACTCGACGTCGGTGGCACCGAAGTTTCGCGGCCCCATGGCGAGGGCCGCTTTGACGAGCAGCCGCGCAGCCTCTGGGCACGGCTCCGCGCGCGCTCGCTGCTCGTCGAGCACGACCGAGCCGTACGTCATGCGGGTGACCCGTTCCACGCGTTCACGTTCGCCGCTCCACGAAAGCTCGTCGGATTCACCGAGGCGGCTCCCGGGCAGACCGAGCAGCCACTCGGGCTCGATGGCCTGAGCGAGACGCACCACGGTGCCGCTTCGCTTGCCGGTCGTGCGCTGCTCGGCGTCCGCGGCGACGAGCAACGGGGCGTCGTGGACGACGCTGGTTTCGCTCAAATGAGCGACGCTGCCCTGGCACATCACCAGGTCCCGAGATCCTGGACGACGGCGACGAGCCACGCGATCGGGGAACGCGCTGAGAACCGCGAGCGCGAGCGCCTCCTCGACCCGTTCGGCGTTCTCGGGCGGCTCGACTTCTCCGGAAGCGTTCCGCACGAGCTGGTCCCGGGCACGTTTCACGGCTCGCGCCGCGCGGTGGTCGATCCCTTCGAAACGAAGGCGTCGTTGGTCGAAGTTCAGCGCCTCGGCGGAGTCGAACGCGTCGAGCAGCTCGACGAGATCGGAGGATCCCCTGACGTCGAGCGCCCGGCGATCGCCAAACGCCGTGCGGGCGGCCAGCCTCAGATCTCTCTCGCCGAGCAGTGCGCAGACGGTGCACGCCTCTCGGGCGACGCCGAGGCGTTCGCCTTCGACAATGAGCCGCGCGAGCCGGGGATGAACGGGAAATCGTAGCAGCCGTCGGCCGAGCTCGGTGATCTCGCCCCGCAAAAGGGCCCCGAGCTCCTCGAGCAGCTCTTCCGCCGCTCGGGCCGACGGCGCCGGGGGCTCGTCGAGCCAATCGAGATCCGCGATTCCGTCGACGTTGGCTCCGTGAAGGGTGAGCAGTGCCTCGGTGAGATCCAGCCGCTCGATCTCCGGAGCATCGTGCTCGCGTCGGCCTTCGAAGTCGCCGCGGGTGTATAGCCTGAGCGCTCGTCCAGGAGCCGTTCGCCCGGCGCGGCCGGACCGCTGAGTCGCCGAGGCTCGGCTGATTTTTCCGAGCTCGAGCTTTGGAATTCCCGACCACGGCGAATGGCTCGCCACGCGCGCGAGTCCCGAGTCGACGACGCCGGTTACCCCATGCACCGTGACCGACGATTCGGCGACGTTGGTCGAAAGGATCACCTTCGGCTTTTCTCCGCGGCCGACGGCGCGGGCCTGCTCGGCGATCGTCAGGTCACCGTGAAGCGGCAAAACCTCGATTCCATCGGCGAGGCCCCCGAGCGCTTCGCGGGCTTTGCGAATCTCTCCCGCCCCGGGGAGAAAGACGAGCACGCTGCCTTCCGCGTCCCTGCGAACCAGAGTCTTGACGGCGCTCACGACCTGCTTTTCGAGCGGCCGATCGTCGGGCTGGGGCAGGTGTTCGATTTCCAGATCGAACGTGCGACCTTCGCTCCGAAGGCGCGGCGCGTCGTCGAGAAAGCGAGCGACGGGCTCGGTTTCGAGGGTGGCGCTCATCACCACGATTTTCAAGTCCGGACGGGACCGCCGTTGGGCACGTCGCAAGAGCGCGAGCACGAGATCGCTCGCGAGATGCCGCTCGTGAAATTCGTCGAGGACCACCACGCCGACGCCGACGAGCTCGGGGTCGCTCAGCACTCGACGAACCAGGATACCGTCCGTTACGTAGCTCAGACGCGTCGCCGCGCTCGTCTTGTCGTCGAAGCGAACCGTGTACCCGATGGCGCCGCCGAGTTTTTGACCCTGCTCGTCGGCTACTCGAACGGCGGCGAGGCGAGCAGCGAGCCTCCGGGGCTCGCTGACGATGACTCGGCCATCGAAAGCCTCTGCGATCGCCGGCGGGATGCGGGTCGTCTTGCCGGCGCCGGGCGGTGCTTCGAGCACGACGGCTCGCGACGCTCGAAGGGCTTCGACGAGGTCGGGGACGATCGGGTCTATGGGCAGAGGTTGCACGCGACGCGCCCATGCTAGCGGTGAGCGTCCGAACCCCGCTATAAAACCGAGCGCGATGCCACGCGGTGCTCTCTTCGACATGGATCGTACGTTGATTCGTACGGATACGGCGACGCTCTACGTTCGGTATCAGCGCGATATCGGCGAGGCGGATTGGCGGGACGGCGTGAAGCTCGCCTGGTGGCTGATGCAGTACACCCTCGGCACTATCGACGCTCCCCGCGTCGCTCGAAAGGTCCTCGAGGGCTACGTCGGCAAAGACGAGCGCAAGATGATCGAGTCATGCCAAACGTGGTTCCGAAGCTACGTTCTCGAGCACGTATGCGTTGCGGGCCGAGAAGCGGTCGAGCGACATCGAGCGGGTGGCGACGTTCTCGCCATCGTCACGAGCGCGACGCCTTACGCCGCGCGCCCGCTCGCCGCGGAACTCGACATCGAGCACGTGTGTTGCACCGAGATAGAAGTCGACTCTGCCGGGCGGTTCACTGGCGAAGTGCTCGAGCCGATGTGTTTCGGCGCGGGCAAGATCGGCCGGGCCGAGCAGCTCGCCCGCGAGCACGATTTCAGCCTCGACGAAGCGGTATTCTACAGCGACAGCATCACGGATCTGCCGCTGCTCGAGCGAGTCGGCGAGCCCATTTGCGTCAACCCCGATGCACGGTTGAACCGCGTCGCGCGGTCCCGTCGCTGGCGTGTCGAGCACTGGGTCTGAGTCGCTCTGACGTCGGGCTCCGCAACCGGGCGAGCCCTGAGTTCGGCAACGCCGTCAGCCCTTGATGCGGATCGCCCAGGTCAGTTTTCCGACGCTCTTCAGCACGTTCGGCACGCGCTTGAACAGATTGATCGACGGTGGTCGCTTTTCCATCACGCGAACCGGGATCTCGCTGATGCTCACGCCGGCGCGGTAGGCACGGATCACGAGCTCGCTCGCAAACACGTCCTTGTCCACCTGACATGTCTCGACGATTGGCAGAAGCCGGGAGCGTCGGAAGGCCTTCAACCCGTGCGTGTCGGTGCCGCGGAAGTCCAGAAGCACGCGCAAAAGCCCGGTGTAGACCATGCTGGCCGCGTGTCGCGCCCAGGGACGCTCGTCTTCGGCTCCGGCGATGAGCTTCGACCCGATGACCATGTCGACGTCGCCGGCTCCCAACAGATCGATGGCGCGACGATGAAAGTCTGTGTCGCAGAGGTCGATTTCGTCGCAAAGAACGAAGTCTCCCCGCGCTCGCTCGATCCCCTGGCGCAGGGCCTTGCCGTAGTTGGGCTCGTTGGTGGAGAAGCTCTCCACTTCCGGATAGCGTTCGCTCAGCTCTCGGGCAAGCTGCACCGTTCCGTCGCGGGATCCGTTCTCCGCGAGGATGATTTCGTATCGCCAATCGAAGGGCATGAGCCGTTCGCGCAAGTCCACGACCGCGGCGTGCAGGATCGCTTCCTCGTTGTAGATCGGGACGACGATCGAGATCTTCGGCAGGCTACCCGACTTCGTCATTTCAATAGATCCGCCACGCGGTCGACCGCGTCGCGGCCGAAGATCATCGCGTCTTCCATCGAGCAATAAGTCCACTGCCCGTACCGACCCACGGACAAGATGCCGGAGTCTTCGAGGAACGGCTCGAGCACCGCGAGGGAATCGTAGTAGGCGTGGTCGAAGATGACGTAGGCGTAGTCGATTTTTCGGAGGCGTGCGAACGCCAGGTCTGCCGGCTTGGAAATGATGCTCATCTCGGTGAGCGCGGCGGTGACGTCGTGCATCAGACGATCGAAGTCGGGCTCTTCGCGGTCGGCGAGCTCGATGTACAAGCTGGCCTTGCCGGGTGGCGCCATTTGCGGCGAGAAGTGCGAGTAACAGCCGACGCGGTAGAAGGGGTACTTCGCTTCGGGCACGTAGATCCAATGAACGTCCTTGCCGCAGGGCGTGTTGAGCGCCGCGTCGAGGTAGTACAGGTGGCTGCAACGCAAACGGCCGGCGGCCGCCCGCGCGGCGTCCGGAGGTGAGTCGAGGAGATCCACGACGGCGTTCAACGGAATGGTGTTGACGAGCAAATCGTACTCGACGATTTCGTCCGTGAAATGGATCTCTTTCTCGGCGTGATCGATTTTCGTCGGGCGCCGACCGAGCTCGATGTCGGGGATCTCGCTCGCCATCGCCTCCGACAGCACGCCGATACCTCGACGTGGATAGACGAAGTTGGTGTTGTACCCGAGCTCGCGGGTCAGCCCAACGGCGCCGGCCACCACGTCTTCGAGCTTGGGTAGCGGAACGAAGCGCTGGCACCACGCGCTGGTGATCTCGCGCGGGTGCACTCCCCAAAGCCGGCAGTTGTAGGGGATCATGAAATGGCGGCTGATTCCTTCACCGAAGTGGCGAAGGCAGAACTCCTCGAAGTTCGAAGGCTCGCCTTCCGGGTTGTCGTAGTGCGCCTCGAGGAAACCGAGCAAGCACTCGTTCGCTACTTCCGGAGGTAAGCCGAAGGTGTTCGCCTGAAACGGGTATCTCGTATAGGTGCCACTCGACCAGATCACGCTTCGCCGCTGCACGACCTCGTGGTCGTCCCCAATCCAGCGCAACACGTCTCGACGGATCTCGTCGTCGCGGAGATGCAACAGGTGCCCGGTTCGGTCGAACCGATAGCCGGAATCTTCGGTCGTGATGGCGTGACCGCCCGGCCAATCGAGTTTTTCGAAAATTCGGTAGCCAATCTTGCGTTTCTGCAAATGGAGGGCGGCGCTCATGCCAGCGAGGCCGGCGCCGAGAACGACCACGGGAACTTTCGAACGGGGGAGCGACATGCGACCGGTGCTGGAGTTAGTGGGCTTCGTTCCAAGTTTTACCGTGCCCGACGTCGACCACCAGTGGGACGTCGAGCTCCATCACCTGCTGCATCGACTCTCGGATGGTGCCGACGGCTTTTTTTACCTCGGAGGACGGTACTTCGAACACGAGCTCGTCGTGCACAGTCAACGTCATTCGGGCACCTTTCGGTATTGCTTCCTGGACCTTGAGCATGGCGAGCTTGAGCAAGTCGGCGGCTGTGCCTTGGATGGGAGTATTCATGGCGATTCGTTCGGCGGCGAAGCGCTTTGCCCGGTTCGCGCTGTTGATGTCGGGGAGGATGCGGCGACGGCCGAGCAGGGTGCCGACCGAGTCGCCAGCGCGCGCGCGAGAGAGCGTGTCGTCCATGAATTTGCTGACGCCCTCGTAGCGCCGGAAGTAGGCCGCGATGAAATTGCCGGCTTCGCTCCGGGAGATCCCCAGGCTCTTGGCCAGCCCGCTATCACCCTGGCCGTAGATGACGCCGAAGTTCACCGCCTTCGCTCGACGCCGCAGGTCGGAGGTGACTTCGTCGTGGGTCTTGTCGAAGATCTCCATCGCCGTGCGTTGGTGAATGTCCTGCCCCGATTGGAAGGCGTCCACTAGCACCGGGTCCTTCGAAAGGTGGGCGAGAACACGAAGCTCGATCTGAGAATAGTCCGCGCTGATGAGCTCGTACCCCTTGGGAGCGATGAAGGCGCTGCGGATCTCGCGGCCTCGGTCGGTGCGGATGGGGATGTTCTGGAGGTTGGGATCTTTGGACGCTAGCCGCCCCGTGGCGGCCATCGCTTGTTCCCAGTGCGTGTGAATCCGGCCGGTGTCCGGATTCACGAGAGCCGGAAGTGCGTCGACGTAGGTCCCCTTCAATTTGGCGATCTGGCGTTGCTCGAGAATGAGCGCGGGCAGCTCGTGCTCGGCGCTGAGCGCCTCGAGAGTCGCGGCGTCGGTCGACCTCGACGTCTTGGTGCGTTTCAGCGGTTTGAGCCCCAGCTCGTCGAATAGGATGGTTTCGAGTTGCCGCGGCGAGTTGACGTTGAACGGTCGTCCTACCACGTCGTGGGCCTTTTTCTCGAGTGCCTCGAGCTCGGTTTTCATCTTGGCGCCGAGCTTCTCGAGCTTCTTGGCATCGACGAGCACGCCGGTGGTTTCCATCTGCGCGAGCAGCGAGCTGAGAGGTAGCTCGAGCTCGGTCAGCAAATCACCTAGACCGGCTTCCGACAGACGTGTGCCTAGCCGCTCCCACAGATGAAGACCGTACTCGGCGGCGGCAGCGGAAACGGACTTGACCTCGTCGACCTCGACTTCGTCGAGCTCGAGCTGGCGACCGCGGCCCCTCTTCGTGAGCGTTTCGCGCGAGTCCAGCGTGGCGCCGAGTTCGGCTTTCACGACGTCGCTGATGCGATGCGGAGCCTCCGCGTCGAGCAGGTAGGCGGCGAGCATCGAGTCGAAGGCCACGCCGCGCACGGGCATGCCCAGCCGCTCGAGAGCGACCTCGATGCCCTTGGTGTGGTGGCCGGTTTTTTCGATTCGCTCGTCACTCAAGATGGGAGCGAGCATCTTCTTGACCTGTTCGAAAGCGAGCTGTTTTGGCGCGCCGACGTATCGATGGCCGAGAGGGATGTAGGACCCCACACCAGGCTCGGCCGACAGTCCCAGGCCGATGACGTCGGAGTGCATCTCGCCGCCAACGGTGGTTTGCAGGTCGATCGACAGCCGCCCGCTCCGCCCGACAGCGTCGACGAGGGCTCGGAGTCGCTTCGCGTCGAGGATGCTCTCGTGCTCGGCGGTGCGGGTGATGTGCTTCGACGGCGCGGCGCGACTGACGGCGCCGTTTTCTTCGAAACGCAACTTTTCCTTTTCGAGCTCGGCGAGGTGTCGCTGAAACCCGAGCTCGGCGTAAATCTTGCGGAGCGCTTCGATGTCGCGTCCACCGTACTGGAGCTTCGACGGAATGAGCTCGACGTCGCAGTCGTCCTTGAGGGCAACGAGCCTACGGCTCAGAAACGCTTGTTCACGGTTGTTCTCGAGCGCCTCTTTGACCTTCTTGCGCTTGATCGAGTCGAGGGCCGCGTAGATGCCGTCGACGTCACCGTGTTCCAACAGAAGGTCCCTGGCGGTTTTGGGGCCCACCGACGGGACACCGGGGATGTTGTCCGAGGTGTCGCCGGTGAGCGCCAGCAAGTCTTTGACCAGTTTTGGCCCGATGCCGAACCGTTCCTCGACTTCCGCGGGACCAACGACTTTGTTGCGCATGGTGTCCCACATCAAGACGTCGTCGCTCACCAGCTGCATGAGGTCCTTGTCGGCGCTGACGATGACGACACGCATCTTCTGGTCGCCAGCGAGCCGGACGGCGGTCGCGATCAAGTCGTCGGCTTCGACGCCCTTTTGCACGAAAACCGGAACGGCGAACGCCTCGACGACCTCTTGGGTGCGCGCCATCTGTTGTTTCAGATCCTCCGGCGGCGGCGGCCTGGTCGCTTTGTATTCGGGGTAGATCTCTTTTCGGAAAGTCTGTCGCCCCGAATCCATCGCTATGGCGAGCATCGCCGGTCGACATTGCTTCACCAGGCGTTCGAGCATGTTGACCGCGCCGAACACGGCGTGCGTCGGTTCGCCGGTCGGGCTCGTGAGCGGCGCCACGGCGTGGTAGGCCCGAAACACGTACCCGCTGACGTCGACGAGGTAGAGCACATCGGGCGCGCCGGCCTCGAACAGCTTCGTCGCCATCGGGACCGCTTTTACCCGGTTATCGGCGGGTTGAGCACGTCGATCCGTTGGGGGTGCTGGAACGTACAAATGGGGTCGCTCACGACTTTCTCACTAAATCCGCGCAACTTCGCGGGTGGGACCGGCATACGCCCCATCGAGCCCCCTGCCCGGACCCTGCTTTTCCTGGCGCGTTCCAACCCCACCGGCTACCGTTTCGAATCCCATGGACAGCTCCGAGGCGCTAGTTGCTGGAAAATACCGGCTGACTGGCATGCTCGGTCAGGGCGGAATGGGTTCGGTCTGGGAGGGGGTGCACAACTCGCTGGGGACTCGCGTCGCCGTCAAGTTCATTGACGCGGAATACGCCGACAGCCCGGAAGCCCGAAACCGGTTCGTCAACGAAGCGAAGGCCGCTGCCGCGCTGCGCTCGAAACACGTCGTGCAGGTCTACGACCACGGCGTGATGGAAGACGGGCGCCCGTACATCGTGATGGAGTTCCTGTCCGGTGAGCCTCTCGACAAGAAGCTCGAACGGGAGGGCCGTCTCGATTCTGCCGAGGCCGCGCAGATCGTGATTCACGTCGCCAGAGCGCTGACCAAGGCGCACGCCGTCGGGATCGTTCACCGCGACCTGAAACCCGACAACGTCTTCCTGGTTTGGGACGAGGACGACCACGCCAACGTCGCCAAGGTCGTCGATTTCGGCATCGCCAAGTTTACCGACACGAACATGCAGGCGTCTTCAGCGACTCGCACGGGATCCGTACTCGGCACGCCACACTACATGAGCCCGGAGCAGGCTCGCGGGTTGAGGTCCGTCGACTTCCGCTCGGATCTCTGGTCGGTCGGCGTCATCGCCTATCGGTGCATCGTCGGTGGCATGCCTTTCGACGGCGAGGCCGTCGGGGATCTCCTCGTGAAGATCTGTACCTCGCCGCTTCCGGTCCCGAGCCAGGTGGTCAACGACCTCCCGGCGGAGTTCGATGCCTGGTTCGCCAAAGCGCTCGCCCGGGAGCCCGACGAGCGGTTTCAGTCCGCCGCCGAGATGGCCGAAGCCTTGAGCACGTCGCTCGGGCTGACGACTCGTGGGCCCATGCCTTCCTCGATGCTGGGTAGCACGGCGCAGAGCGCCCTCATCCCGAGCGTCGCGCACTCGGCGGTCAGCCAGGACAGTAGTCGCATCGTCGTCGACGGCTCGGCCGACGACTCGGGCAACGTCGTGGCGGTCACCGGTGCGCCGATCACCCAGAACACGATTGCTGCCACGACCCATACGCCGAGCTTGGCGGGGGTGTCCGTCAAGAAGTCGCCGCCATTTTTGGCCATCGGAGCGGGTGTATTGGCACTCGTGGCCGTCGCCGGGGTCGGTGTCGCTTTCATTGGTGGTTCCGACGAGGAAACTGCAGTCACCGGCGAGCAGCCTACCGAGCCCGTCGGCACCGAAACCGCCTCCGCCGAGGAGCCCAAAGTCGAGCCCGTCGTAGCCGCGGACGCGGGCGCCGCCGCTTCGGGCAAAAATCCGGAAACCGAAAAGAAGCCCGAAGCCGAAGCTGAGCCCGTCAAGACCCAGGCGAAGCCCGCTGCAGTGCGCCAGCCGCGCCCTGTGGCTCGCCCTGCGCCTGCGCCGGCTCCCGCGCCGAAACCCGCGGCGCCAAAGCCCAAGCCGAAGTCCGGCGGGGGCGTCGATCTCGGGTACTGATCGCGGCCGGTGCGCAGCTCTCTTGACCCGGTCGGCCGCGTCGCCGGAGGATGTCCCATGCTTCGATTGAGAGCACTCGGACTGGCGATGGCATTGGGTCTGGCGGTCGCCGCTACGGGCATGGTGATGACCGAGCCCGCCCACGCCCAGTCTGCCGCGGACAAGGCCACGGCTCGACAGCTGGCGACCAAGGGCATCGGGCTGTTCAAGAAGGGGGATTTTGCCGGAGCGGTCGACAAGCTCGAGCGAGCGCAGTCTCTTTACGACGCCCCGGTGCACCTGCTCTACTTGGGTCGCGCCTACGTCAAGCTCAACAAGCTCGTCGACGGCGCCGAGGCATACCGAAAGCTGATCAGGTCGCGCATCACGGCTGACTCTCCGCAGGCCTTCCGCGATGCGGTAGTCGCCGGGCAAGCGGAGCTGCCGCCCATAGAGCCGCAGATCCCGTCGCTCCGAATCGACGTGAAACCCGAAGGCATCGCGGATCTCGAAATCACCATCGACGGTAAGCCCGTCCCAGCGGCCGTCGTTGGCATCGAGCGTCCCGCCAATCCCGGGGACCGCGTCATCAAGATCAGCGCCCCAGGGTACAAGCCGCTCGAAAGGACCGTGACCCTCGCTGTAGCGCAAGAGCTTGCGGTGCCATTCGAGCTCGAGCGCGACGAAAGCGTGCCGGTGCCGGTTGTCGGCGCTCCTGGGCCGGATGGAGATACGACCGGCTCGCCGGGCGACCTCGAGCCCTCGGAACCCGTCGTGCCCGGCAAATTCGGTGTGCTCTTGGGGGTCCGTGGCGGGGCGGGCATCCCCGGCGGAGATGCCATCGCGCCCGATGGTTCGAGTCAGGAGCTCGGGGACATCTTCAAGCCCGGAGGGGGCGCGTCGCTCTACGGCGGCTTGCGAATGTTCAAGTACTTTACCGTGGTGGCGTTCTACGAGCGTTACATCCTCGGCCCGGGCGTGTTCTTCGACCGAAGGGCTCCTCCGGCGGGCGCCGCCGTCACCACGACTGCATTCTCGGAAAACTTCGGATTCAGCTTCTTGGTAGGAACGCCCCGAGGCAGGATCGGAGGCTTCGGTGAGATCGGCATCACTGCGGTTCATCGCTTCGTTGCCACCAGCGAAGGCGCCAACCAGGTGGCGGCTTGCGACAACGAAACGACTTACACGGGTACCGCGGGTCGGATCGGAGGGGGCGGGACGTTTCCCATTTGGAGGGACGTGCTGAACTTGAGTCCGTTCATCACCCTGACGCTGGGGAACTTCTCCGATATTGAAGTGACTCAGAGGGGTGACGCCTGCCTCACGCTTTTTTCAGGCATCACGCCCGAAAAGCGCAGCTTGTCAGGGGCGGAAAAGAAGAGCCACACGCTCCTCTTGGTCGGGGTCGGTGGCGACTTCACTTTCGGCGGCGACTCGACGCGACCCCGCTAGCAGACGTTTTTCGTGGGGCGCGTCGGCGCCAAAATCATCGTTTCGATGCCCTCTTCGATATGGCGTAACGCGCTGAAATTGCAGCAAATTTCTCCCGTTCGACAAGGTCGTGCAAAGAATTACATTCCGGTGACATTTGGACAGTAGCCAGGTGTTAATCGCTCCGTCATCGGGATGGTGGCCTTACTAGTAGTCGCGTACTTCACGGTGCTCCTGTTGCTGTGCACCTATGGCGTTCACAGGGCTCGACTGGTGATCATGTGTCACCAGAATCGAAAGCGATTGGCGGCGGCGAAGAAGAACCCGCCACTGCCGGACGAGCTGCCCGCGGTGACCGTGCAATTGCCACTCTACAACGAAGCGACGGTCGTCGACCGTTTGCTCGATGCGGTAGCGAAGCTGGATTACCCGCTGGACAAGCTCGAAATCCAGGTGCTCGATGATTCGAGCGACGAAACGCGCACCCTCGCCCAGAGCGGCGTCGACCGCATGCGTGCTCAGGGCATCGATGCGGTATACGTGCGCCGCCCCAATCGTGACGGCTACAAGGCAGGAGCCCTCGAATACGGCCTCGAGCGAGCCAAGGGATCGCTCATCGCGATTTTCGACGCGGACTTTGTCCCCCAACCGGAGTTCCTGAAGTCCCTCGTGGGCCACTTCGAGGACGAGTCGGTGGGCATGGTTCAGGCGCGTTGGGGCCACATGAATCGAGGAGTGAACCTCTTCACTAGCGTGCAGGCGCTGATGCTCGACGGCCATCACATGGTCGAAAACCGAGCCCGGTTCGGCTCGGGATGCATGTTCAACTTCTCCGGTACCGGTGGCATGTGGCGTCGCGAAGCGATCATCGGCGCTGGCGGCTGGCAGCACGATACCCTGACCGAGGACCTCGACCTCTCGTATCGAGCTCAGCTTGCGGGCTGGAAGTTCATCTACCGCGAGGACGTGGTCACTCCGGCCGAGCTACCCGAGGATCTGTCGGCGTTCCGCGCCCAGCAGTACCGGTGGGCCAAGGGCACCGTGCAAACGGCCCGAAAGCTGCTTTGGCGCGTGCTGAAGACTCCGCTCCGTACCGAGCAGCGGATCGAAGCGTTCTTTCACATGACGCCGCACTTCGCCTACCCGCTCATGATGCTGCTCAGCATCTTCCTTCTGCCGGCACTCATCTTGCTCCCGGCGACGGATTTGCGAACGATGATTGCGATCGACCTACCGCTTTGCCTCGGCGCCACGGGTTCGCTCGCGACGTTTTATGCGCTAGCTGAACGCGCTCAGGGGCGCTCACCGTGGTCGGCGATCCGGCGGCTACCCGCCATTATCGCGTTGGGCGCCGGGCTCTCGCCGCATCAGACTAAAGCCGTATTCGAGGGGCTTCGTTCGATGTCCGGTGAGTTCATTCGCACGCCGAAGCGCGGATCGACAGCCGGGCGATACCGCCAGGTGGCGCAGCTTCCGCTCGTCGAGATCGGCTTGATGTTGGTTTGCGCTGCGAGCACCGTTGCGTCGGTCACTACGTCGCATTGGTTCGCGACACCGTTCGCGGCCCTCTTCATGTTTGGCTACGGCTACGTTGCGTTCAAAGTCACCTCGGAGCAGATGGCCCACCGTCGGGCGCCTCAGCTGCCCGCGGAGTCCAGTGAGCTCGCGGCCGGCGCCGAAGTCGAGACTCCGAGCGTCGCACGCGCTGCCTGAAACTGCCGAGGGCCGGAGCGTTCGCGAGCCACGGTTTTACCCGTGGACTTTCGAGAGAGGCCCCGGCAGTATTGGGGCGCCGTGAGGGGTTCCGCATGACCAAGGCCGACATCGTTCAAGCGGTCTACACCCGGTTGGGAGGCTTCTCGAAGAAGGAGTCGGCCGACCTGGTCGACCTGGTCTTCGAGACCATGAAAGAGACCCTCGGGCGAGGGGAGAAGATCAAGATTTCCGGGTTCGGCAACTTCGTGCTCAGGGACAAGCGTCAGCGGCAAGGACGCAACCCCCAGACGGGCGAGCCCATCGTGATCACCGAGCGACGCGTGCTCAACTTCAAGGCAAGCCAGCTGCTCAAGCAGGCGCTCAACGACAAGCCCGGCACCGAGACTCCCTCCGAAAAACCGTTCGCCGACGCCCTGATCCCCAAGGATTAGCGCTCCGATTCGTCCGAATCGATGAGCACCAAGAACATGCGCGGTCCGGGCCAGTTGCCGGTGAAGCTGTATTTTCGAATCGGTGAGGTAGCCGAAATCGTGGGCGTCGAGCCCCACGTTCTACGGTACTGGGAGACCGAGTTCCGGACGATCCGCCCACAAAAGTCGAGCAAGGGGCAGCGAATCTACTCGCGTCGCGACGTCGAGAAGCTCCTCAAGGTCAAGGACCTGCTCTATACGCAGGGCTTCACCATCGCCGGTGCGCGCAAACGTCTCCGAGAAAAGGGCACCGCCGTCGAGAAAGCGGCGCCCAGCGTCGTGAGCAAGCAGCGGGCCGCGCTCTTGGATGTGAGACGCGAGGTCGTCGCGATGCTCCAGGACCTGGGTGTGTCCGCAGAACATCGCGCAGACTGAAATCGTCGCCGCTCGCGCGCGGGCGGCCGCGCGACGCGCCCACGCGTATGTTGATGTTGAGTCGAGCGACACCGGGTTCAGCAGGGTATTCACAGCCTGCCCACAAGCGCGCAACAAGTCGCCTGTCAAGGCTCCAGCCCTGACAAACAACTTCACAGTGCTGGCTTGACTCCCTGCGGGTCCGCGACCAGATCGACCCTTTCGAGAGGAGAGCGCGCAGATGGCTCAAGGTCTGAATCGTGTGATGTTGATGGGAAACCTCGGGGCCGATCCCGAGCTCAAAATGACGAGTAACGGTCAGGCCGTTCTCAAAATGCGGCTCGCGACTTCCGAGAGCTACCTCAATCGCGACAAGGTGCGTCAAGAGCGCACCGAATGGCACAACGTCGTCGTCTGGGGGAAGCGGGCCGAGGCACTCAGCAAGTTTCTCGCCAAGGGCTCCCGAATGTTCGTGGAGGGGTCGATTCGCACTTCGAATTACGACGACCGAGAAGGCGTCAAGCGCTGGCGCACGGAGATCATCGCTCGTGAGATCATTCTCGCGGGCCGTGGGGGCGGGGGCGGGGGCGGGTCAGACGCTCCCCCGGACTATGGCGGCGGCGGCGGCGGCGGTGGCGGTGGCGGTGGCGGCGGCGGTGGCGGCGGATTCGACGATGCCGATTATGGCGGCGGCGGCGGCGACGACGACATTCCGTTTTGACTGATCCCGGGTCGGGCGAGAGCCTATCGACCCGGCGACGCCGGCTGGCCCTCCCAGTCGTGACGCTAGCGTTCGCCCTCGTGTTCACCGCGTGCTCCTCTTGCAACGAGCCCAGCGGTGAAGGGGCACCGTCGGCTTCGGTCGGGGCGCCTCTGGATTCGGTGCCGGAGCCAAAAGGCATTCTCGCCGAGTGGGTGATTCGGGAGCCCGACGCGACCTGGAAGAACGTACGGCAACTGGTGGGGGGGCCCGCCGCGCTATTGCCGGCAACCAGCGGAATGTTCGTAGGAACACTGCTCGGACTTCCGGGCCGAGTGGCCTCAGCGGTGGATGGCGATGTGCCCATCGTCGGCGTCTTACTCGATACGCCCGAGCGGTCAGCCGAGCGCGCGGCGCTCGTGTTCGGCGTGCACGTGCGGAGCGGCAACGATCTGGTGGCCGACTTGACCACCGGGCAGAAAGCCGAATTCTCCGTGCGCCGCGACGAGCCTA
>JAJDAH010000253.1 GCA_029261965.1 Polyangiaceae bacterium | reverse complement strand
GGAAAGAAAAAGCCGTCGCCAACGAGCGTCGTGACGGTGCACTACACGGGTTGGACGGCCGACGGCAAACC
This sequence comes from Polyangiaceae bacterium, assembly GCA_029261965.1. Classification (GTDB taxonomy): domain Bacteria; phylum Myxococcota_A; class Polyangia; order Polyangiales; family Polyangiaceae; genus JAJDAH01. Next base: position 37,451 of record JAJDAH010000253.1, on the reverse strand, counting down.
GTTCGACAGCTCCGTGGCACGCGGCCAACCGGCGCGCTTCCCACTGGGCAAAGTGTTTCCCGGGTGGACCGAAGGCATCCAGCTCATGGTCGTCGGGGAAGAGCGCCGCTTTTGGATCCCCCAGGATCTCGCGTTCAAGGGGGCGCCGGGCAAACCCACGGGAACGCTCGTCTTCGACATGGAGCTGCTCTCCATCGACGACGGCTAACGGCCGCTGCTCGGTCGCCCCGAGCGCAGTCGCGCGGTCGCCAACGCGAGCAGCGCGGCAATCAACGAGACCAGGGCGAGCAGGCTCGCCCCCACTCGCAGCGCCAGCTCTTTGGCCGGTGGCTCTTCGTAGACGAAGCGCGGCATCGCGTCGTAGTCGGCCACGGTCAAAGGCGTTCCTCGGCGCACACGCTGTTCGAAGAACGCTTTCAACCGAGCGTGGAACACGTCCACCTGCGCGGAGAAGTATTGGTGGCGGGCGACGCCGCTGCCGGAGACGTCCGAGAGGCCCTCGTTGAGCAGGATGGCCGGTGAAAGGAAGCGCAGCTTGTCGACCAACGCTTGCTGCCGCTGATGCTGCTCGCGAAACCGAATTTGCACCGGTCCGAGCTGCCGTTCGAGCTCCGCTTGCATGGCGATCGCTTGCTCGGCGCTCGTTGCGTCGGCCGGCTTGCCGTGATCGCCCTCCACCGCGGTCGTGCGCGCTTCGGCGTCGCTCGCCGCCGCGCGCGCGAGGTTCACCAACTCGACTCGCGAGGGGCTCGGGTAGATCGTGTCTACGGCAACGCTCGCCAGACCCGGCACGACGACCAAGAGCGCGAGCCAGAGGCCGACGAGCGTGAGCGCGTTGGCCGCCGACGAACGACCCCGGCTGTTCACGAGCACCCCCAGCGCCAGCCAAAACACTCCGTACAGGGCCACGAGCAGAAGGTAGAGCAGGAGATGGAGCGCGAGCGGCGCGCCGCTGGCTGCGAGCTCGGCGCCCGACGACACCGGCCCGAGAAGCGCAAGCACGATGACGAGCCCCAGCACCAACGCAGCGCGTTGCAGTCCTTTACCGAGGACGAATGTGGTCAAGGTGATGGGTTGACTGAGCACCAAGCTCAGCGTGCCCCGCTCGCGTTCGCCGCTCAGCAGATCGTAGCTCAACGCGATGACGATCAACGGCAGCAAGAAGACGAACACGAACGCCAGATCGAAAGGCCCATTGGACTTTTCGAGCGGGCTGGCACCAGCGTCGTGTCTGGCACCGGCGCGGCGGGTTTTGGTAGTCAGCTCGATGACCGCCGGCAGCACGTCGCGCTGACCCACCGCGACCACCGCCAAGGGCCCAGGCGGCAACGCGGCGACGCGCGGCGCGAGCTCGCGGCCGACCAGGAGCGCGTTTCGAGGATCGGCGACGTGTTTCACCGGGGCACCACCCGCTATCGCACCAAGCTGCTCGCGGAGCTCGTTCAGTCGCGCGACCTCGTCTCGCTCGGCTGTCGCTTGCGCATCGCGCGCCGCGGAGACTGACCGTGAGCCGCCAAACGCGGCGTACCCCGCGAGCAGTGCGAACACGAGAACGACCGCGCGCGCTGCGGCGTCACGCCACACGTTGCGCCACTCGAGTCTGAAGACGTTCCTCAGCATGTCACACCACCCGAAGGCGTCGCGCCCCCCACCAGGCCGCGAGTACCGAGGCGATGAGCCAAATCAAGAGCGCGGCCACGCTGATCCGTTGATTGTCCAGCACCCACGCAAGACCGGGTTTCGTCGGCTCGAACTTGGGCGCGCGTTCCCAGAGCTCGCTCCCCGCCTCGTAACTCCAGGCGTCGTCGCCGCCCTTTTTGCCGAGCTCCTCGTTCAGCATCGCCACCAACGCGCGCCGATGCTGCTCAGCCGAGTCAGCAAAAAGTCGATGATGAGTGAAGTCGGTCCCGGCCAGCGCCATCGACAGCGACCGGATGGCGACCACCGGTGAGACGACTGCCGCGGTCTGCGAGAGTCGCTCCTGGCGCTCGATCGCTTCGGACAGTCGGTCGTAGTGGTGGTCGATGACCTCGTTCTCGAACGCCGCCTCGGCCTGAAGCTCGGTGCTCGCGAGCAGCGCCGGTGGCATGAACAGCTCCGCGCCTTGGAATCCGTGCTCGGCCAGAAGCTTCTCGGTGATCTCGTCGATCCGCTTCTCGCGCGGCACGCCGGGCAACCCCTCCGCGATGCTTCGGCGGATGTCCGTCGCCGTTTTCGCTTGGCTGGGCATGGGCGCGAGCCATGCCGCGGCGTCCGACGCCGCGCGTGGGGTGACGAGGGCTGCCGCGACCCAGAAGCCGAGCAACACGACCAGGGCCGCACGAGAAGAACGCGCCCACGCCGACACGGCCAAAACCAAGCTGACGAAAACCAGGAAGTAAGCGCCGTAGGCGACGAGCATCGCCAAAGATCGCGCGGCGCTGCTCGTGACAGCGTGCTCGTGACCGTTCGCGGCGTCGGGCCAAACCGCGATGATCGCGCCACCGACCGCGAGCGCCGGGACGAGCAGAACGCCGAGCGCCGCGGCGATGCCCAACGCCTTTCCGGCAGCGAGCAGCCGCGGGGGGAGGCCCAGGCTCGCGAGCTGACGCAAGGTGCCGCGCTCGCGCTCGGCCGTCCAAGCCGAGAAGCCGAGACCGATCGTCAGTAGCGGAATCAACAGCTGCAAAACGAGTGCGACGCTGAGGCCACCAAAACGCGACAGCCCGGTGGCGTCTTCGGCGCGGCCGGCCGCCGAGTCGTTGCGACGGTGCGCCTCGAGCTTCACCGACACGCCGACGAACGGTTCGACACCGGGATCGATGAACGGCAGCGCACCCACGGGCTTGAACACGTGCGTGCCGTAGTGCGCCGCGACGTGCGGGTTCTTGTTGCCCTGCCCGCGCCACTGCTCGTTCGCTTCGTGCTGAGCGGCAGCGCGCTCCGAAGCCACGGCGTGCGACCGGCTGAGACCGAACGACAAGGCGACCAGCGACAGTCCGGCGATGATGAGCGCGATCATCCAGAAGCGACCATCACGAATCACTTCGCGCAGCTCTTTCTTGATCAGCGCCTGGTGGATGCGCCGACGCGAGCGAGTCCGGTCACTCATGCATGTGCTCGAGATAGACGCGCTCCAGGTCGGTGTGGCTGAGCTCCGCCGTCCCCATCGTCGCGACGAGCTCCCCTTGTTTCATGATCCCCACGCGGTCTCCGACCTCTTTCGAGCGAAAAATGTCGTGAGTGGCCATGAGCACCGCCACGCCGTCCTCCCGCACCTGCTCCAAGAGCTCGGAGAACTCGTTCGACGCCTTGGGATCGAGACCACTGGTCGGCTCGTCCAGTAGCAGCACGCGTGCGTCTTTGGCCCTCGCGAGCGCGATACCCACCTTTTGCCGCATGCCCTTCGAATACGAGCCGACGCGTCGATCGGCAGCCTCCGTCGCGAGTCCGGCACGCTTCAGCGTTTCGCGCAGATCGGCCTCGGACAAATCGCCGCGACCCGCCAGCGTCGCAAAGAACTCGAGATTCTCGAACCCCGTCAGATTCGGGTAGAGCATCACGTTCTCGGGGATGTACGCGAGCTTCGACTTCGTCTCGAGCGAGTGCGTCGCGACGTCCTGGCCACCGATGCGCGCGCTGCCCGACGTCGGCGCGATGAAGCCGAGGAAGAGCTGGATGGTGGTCGTTTTGCCGGCACCGTTGGCGCCAAGCAGGCAAAACACCTCGCCGGGCTCCACGGTGAGACTCAAGCCGCGAAGCGCAACCAAATCGCCATAGTGTTTCGCCAGATCGACAGCCTCGAGCATGATCGGCGTCTTGTTACCCGCGCAACCGGGCTCGGGCAAGTCTGGTGAGGCCGAGGCAGTTTCCTCGTGCCCCTCCCCTCCCCTGGGCGGGCGTCACTGAAGCCGATCGAAATCGATCGCGAGCTCGGCGCCAACGACGACCACGTCCTGGTGGCACTCGCGCGCTTCGCATGCGGTGTCGACACAAAAGAGGCCATCCACCTGGTGAACCGCCGACACCAAGAAGCGCATGGATCCGTCGAGCTTCGCTTTCGAGAGCCACGACGTCTCGGTCGCAACGTCGAAGCCGGCCGTGCTGGGCTCGGGGATTTTTTCCCAAGTCACTCGACCGGACCCGAACATGGCCTCGACACAAGCGGTCTCGCCGAGCGACCAATCGTAACTTTCGGCGCCGTCCATCTCGAAATTCCACACCGCATCGACTCCGGTCGCTACCTTGAGATGCTCGGTGAGTAGCCAGCCGGGCTCGGCGCTGCCGGGGTCGGTCCACGTGGAGCCCATGTCCACGTGCTCGAGCATTCCAGCGTCCTCTGTTGTCATCGGACCGGCGGTCAGCATGTAGTGAGTGCTGTAGTAGCCGAACGCTTGGTTGCTCAACGCGCCCATCACCGCCGCCACATCGCTCTCGATGCGAACGCTGATTCGATGGCGCTGCTCCGCCTCCGGCAGCAATCGGCCGTCGACATCGCGGTCCTCGAGAACGACGCACACTTCTGCCTCCACGCGGGCGCCGCCGGTCGCGGCCGCGGGCGTGCTAATCCACGGGCCGCCGGGCGTCAGCGTGCGGCTCAGGTCGAGCTCGGCGGTCATTCGCTCGTACTTCACGTCGGCGTCGGCGAAGAAGCAGAAGTCCGAGGCCTCCATCGGATCCCGGACCGGATCGGTGAGGAGCCCCGAGCCGGGATCGGCGATCCAGTCAGCATCGACGAGCTTCACACTCGCAGCGTCGTCCGCATCGTCCTCGACTTCCTGATGGAGCGTCTCGTCGTCAGTCGGGGCGAAGTCTCTCGGGCCGAGATCGTCGCCGTTTCCCGCACCGCTACAGGCGGTCGTTGCCAGCGCGAACAGGGCGCCGATGAGAACGGTGGATTGCATGGACATGGCTCGCATGGGTCGGTCTCCTCGTGGGTGAACGAGAAGCCCCTTCGCAACACGCGTGCCGACCGCGCCTAACGGCATTCCGCCGGTCGATTCGCGGTCGTTGGCATCCCGGGAGTGCAGCGCTCCTCACAAGGTGTGAGGCAAGGTGTGAGGCAGGCTGCACACCTTCACGGCGAGGCCGCGGTCTGGGCGCAGTAGAACGCGCGGAACGCGGTGCCATGGGCGTTGGCACGCGTCCTGCTGAAGCGAGGGGCAAGGAGGTCATCATGAACCACAACATTTCCAAGCTCGCTCTCACCTTGGCCCTTGGCATCGTCGGCACCGGATGCGCCATGGACGCGCAGAACAACCCCTCGGATCCCAACGAGGTCTCGCCCGCGTTCGAGACCACCGGGGCAGTCGTCGGCCAGCGTCCCGGCGGCGCTCTGCCGTCGGAAGGCCTGCCTGGCGCGAGTGTCTGCTTTGCCGAGATGGGCGGCGACTTGGAGTTCGTCGCGTGCACGTCGACCGACGAACGAGGCGAGTACCGACTCGAAGGCGTGCCCCAACAAGCAGTGATCGTCGTCGAGCTCGACGGCTTCGCGGCTACGTACGTGTTGAGCGACGAGACGACCGGCCCACTCGAGATCGAGCTCATCCCCAGGGCCGTCGCCGCCGACAGCGTCGCCACCGACGCGGTCTCGATGAACGGCATCGAGGACCTCGCGTACATGGTCCCGCAAATCGACCGCATCGCGGGCGAGTGCGACATCGTGCTCTTTGGCAACGTCGGACAAGGCGACGAAGGCGGACCCGCTGTCGCGTGCGATCTCCGGAACCTCGTCGAGCGTCGCAGCGGCGGTGACTGAGCCGCTCGGCGTCTGTCTCGGAAGCAACGATCCGGTCGGGCTCCCGCTCACGCCTCGTCAGATGTCGAACAGCTGCTTGCACGCCGTCCACACGCTGAACTCGCGATCACCGAGATCCGCCCAGTAGAGCCGCAACGCATCCACTTCGACGTCGGTCAGGTTGTCGCTCCCTTCGTGGAGCTGCGTCACCCCGAGCGAGACCGGATCGAGATGAAACAGACCCGTGGGCGTCCGGCCATTGAAGTCGCGACAGGTGAAAAAGACACCGGCAGCATCGACGGCGAGCCCCTCGACGCAGCCTCCCTCGAGAAGAAGCTCGACATCGCCATCGGTCGCCGAAACCCGCGCTATCGACGAACCCGTGGAAACGAAGAGGTCGCCATCGAAAGCAACCAGCCGCCTGGGCAGGCCGCCGCCCTCAGCGATCTCGGCAATCTCGGTAATCGCGCCTCCGTCGGTCCGCACACTCGCGAGGCGGCCCGATGACTCGACCCAAAACACGCGATCGTCGATCAAGGCGAGGCTTCTCACTTGCGACCGCCCGTCGGCGAGGGTTCGACGCCGCCCGCCGTCGTGGCCGACTCGCGTGATTCGCCCGGGCGCGGCGCATGGCCCCTCGGGGCCGTCGCCCACGTAGACGAGGCGATCGTCGACCGCCAAAGCTTTCGGGCGGGCGAGTCCCCCGAGGAGCTCGGTGACTCGGCCGTCGGCGTCGATTCGAGAGAGCGTGCCCCTGCCGCAATCGAATCCGGTGTCGATCCAAAAGGCGATCCCGCCGTGAGCGACCACGGCTTCGGGGTTCGGTCGATCGTCGGAGAGTATCTCCGGCGCGCCGCCGGCGAGTGGAACTCGCGCGACTTGCGCGCCGAACGGCCAGCCGACGACCCACACGTACCCGCCACCGACCGCGAGGTCTCCCGGGTTCAAGCTCGCGTCGGCGAGCGGACCAGCCTCGGTGGAGCCGACTTCGCCGGGCTCGCAAGAGAGATTGATGCTGGTAGTCCCCGGGGCGTCGCCATCGCCCGTGAGGAGATCCGACCGCGCCCCGCACGCCGCAAGCACGGGCAGGAGCAGGAGCAGGGGCAGGGGCAGGGGCAGGGTCGGAGTCAGCAAGCGGCGCGCGAGCTTCGGTGGGTGGGATTCAGCGGACATCTTTCGTCACCCGCCGGCCTCGCTCAACCGCAGGCGTTGCGGTCGGGCTCGACGCAGACGTCGTTGATGCACTCGAGACCGGTGCGGCACTGGACGGGGCTCAGACCGAACTGGGTTTGGTCGAAGCAAGGCTCGCCAGGCCCAGACTCCATGACGCATCCGCCGACGAAAGTCTGAGTGTTGGTGACCTCGCACCGAAGTGGCGACTCGCATCCCACGGCGCCGCCGCCGGGCAGGAGGCCACAAGGGTCGCCGAGGCTCGTAGCGGCGCCGAATTTTTCACAGACCCGGGTCGTCCGGTTGCAGAACAGAGCGTCGTCGATGTTGTCGCACTCACCGAAGCTCGGATCGCAGGACTGCCCCTCGGCGATACCGGCAGCGCAAGTGCCTCCGACGCACCTGAGCGGGCGCTTGCAGGGCGCTTCGAACTGGCCGCAGGTCTCGCCCACGAGCTTCTCTTTCTTGCAGCTGCTCTGAGCGCACACGAGTCCGAAGTCGCACTCGAAGGTGTTGCTGCAGGGTTCGCTCTCGGCGCCTCGAGTCTCGCACGTCCCGCACGTCGCCTCGTCACGGCCCTTGCAGAGCAGCGACTGGCACTGGCCTCCGCCGACGCAGGGCTCGCCGTTGGCGAGCGCGCCCGCCGGGATCTCGCAACCGGCGATGGGCGGCGCGTTGTTCTGGGCTTCGTTGTACCCGTCGCAATCGAGCGCGGTCCAGGCGGCTGCGCAGGTTTCGATATCTGCGGGCATGCTGCTCGCGCCCGGCGCCAGGGCGAGCTCGGCGCACGCCGCCGTTCGACCTTCGATGCAGTCGTTCTGATCGGTGAAGAACACACCGAAGATGCCCGGCTGGCACTGCTCGATTTTTCCGCACACTGCCGTCTGAAAGGCGCGGCAGGCGTCGACTTCAGCCTGAGTCGGCATCGAGCCCATCGAGCCTCCGGCGGCACCCGCCGTGCCCGCTGTACCAGCGCTGCCCATCTGGCCCGCGCTTCCGCCCGCTGCTCCGTCGTCACTCGAGCTCGACCCTCCGCACGCAACCATCACCGCGCCTATGCCAAACGCTCCGCCCAAAACCATTCGCATCATGCACTCCTCTTGACGGTGCCCCGAATCGCACGCCGAGCGCGACCGGTCAAGAGATCTGATCTCAGGATGTTTGCTGAGTGAGTCGTCGCTGGCTGTTCGACTCGTCGTCAGCAGTAGCCAGGAGGCCACTCCCGCGGCGTAAATCCCGGTCGCAGTCGTGGATACATGTGGTGGTCTGGCTGCCGAGCTGCTGGTGGCAAGTGTTGTAACCACCACCTTGTCGCGGATCGGCGCCGACGACCGTCTCCCCCCTAGGGAGGTCTCTGCGACTAGGCACTAGTGCCTAGTGTCGTTCGTTCACCGTCAATGGCAGCCGAAGAACACCACTTTGCCGCGGACTCCCTCACACTGCACCCGCGCGCTTCCACGGAGCGACCGGACGTCGTTCGTCGTCGTGTTGCCCTCTTCCACCTCGACGTCGAGGGTCTGACACGCGTCTCGGTCGTAGGTCACTAGGCCGCCGTGCTCGCGCTCGACTGCGACGCGCGGTCCCTGCATCGGATCGTCGAGCAAGCGAACCACGACGCCAGGCACGTCGCCGCTGAGCTCCACGCCCGCGAAGCCGCGGGGTGCGCCGGACCGGCAGTCGTCGGGGATGAAGGTCGTCTCCGCGCCGCCTTTTGTGCTCAGGACGAGCTCGCCTTCGACGTCGCTCGACGAGATGAGGAATGCGACGAGGATGACGCCGACGACGAAAAGCGCCACGGCAATGGGAGTGCGATTTCGAAAACTCCGCTGCGCGGCGATGGTGTCGTCGTCATCCACGGCCGCGACAGTATAGACCGCTGTCCCGTGAACACCTCATCTCACCTCGCGCCGGCCGCCCCGCGAGCACACCACACTTGGGGCGTGCCCCGGCCTGGGGCTCTTTGTCGCACCCATTGAATTCCGTCCGTTCGCGCGAGGCGCAGGGCTCGACTGACAAGGGTCCTGCCACTAGAGGGGTTTCCTTGCCCGGGCAAGGTAACGAGAGAGCTCGGTCCAGGGACACATCAAAAAGACCACCAAGGATCGTTTCGTGCTTGACAGTATTTCCAAGCGCGCCGTTCCAGAAGCGCGAGTCATTCACAGATACGTTGTTGCAGCGCGCCCACGACGGGCTCGCGCTCTTTCGCGTAGCGAGGATCGAATCTTTCGATTGGCCACGCGAAACGCGGCGATCCGGCGCCTGACGAAGCCAAGAAATCATGCCTTATAAGAAGGGCATGATGCGACAACACGATCGCGGGCGACCGCAACGACTCCGGCACGTCAGCGACCACAAGCTGCTCGCCAATCTCGACAAGCTCGTCGCCCAGAGTAACGAGCTCACCTCGCTCGTCGTACAGCACATCGCAGAAGTCGACTGGCGGAGACTCCATGCGCTTGGCGCCTACAGCTCCACATTCGACTACTGCGTGAGAAAGCTCGGACTGAGCGAAGCAGCCACGTGCCAACGCATCGCGGTGGCGCGCAAGGCACGGGAGTTTCCGGTCATGTTCGAGCTACTCGAGCGCGGCGAGATTCATCTGGCAGGGCTATCGCTGCTCGCCAAGCACCTGACCCCGAGCAATCACCGAGAGCTGCTTCGCGCAGCTCGACGGCGAAGCAAACGAGACATCGAGAAGCTCCTGGCGGAGTGGTTCCCCAAGCCCGACGCGCCGCAACGCATTCGGAAGCTACCGGCCAGCACCGGAAACCCTGCTCGCGGCACCGCTCGAGACCCGGCGCGGCGAGGACGACCCGCCACCGAGCCGAATTCACCGACGCAGGACACTCGCGTTGGTGCCCACGAAGCGTGCAACGGAGCGGGCGGCGACTCGAGCCCAGGCTCGACTCGCGGCGTGGTCACGCCATCAGTGCGAAGGCGCGCGGAGAAGGTCGAGCCGCTCGCGCCGGCTCGGTACAAAATCCAGCTCACCGCGGATCAGGCGCTTCACGACAAGATCGAGCGCGCGCGGGAGCTGCGCGCGCACGCGGGTCCGCGGGTGGATCTCGCCGACTTGTTCGACGAGGCGCTCGGGCTGCTCATCGCCAAGCTGGAGCGACAGAAGTTCGGGAAACTGAAAAGCCGCGCGAAGAAAGGCGCGGTCAGTGGCAAGAGCGCGGTCACCGGCAAGAGCGCGGTCACCGGCAACGGCGGCAAGGGCGCGGTCACCAACAAGGGCGCGGTCGCCGGGTCAAACGGCGCTCGCACGCCGCGGTATGTCCCCGCCCCGACCAGGCGTGAAGTCTCGGAGCGGGATGGATATCAGTGCACGTTCGTTGGCGACGACGGGGCGCGGTGTCCTGCGCGGGCGCAGCTGGAGTTCGACCACGTGTGGGCCTTCGCGCGGGGAGGCGCGACGACGGCGGACAACTTGCGTCTCAGGTGCAGAGCTCACAATCGGATGGCGGCCGAGCGGGAGCTCGGTCGAGAGTACGTGCAAAAAAAGATCGCAGCATCTCGCGGTCAGCTGCGCGATGTCTGGGGAGACAGCCGGGCAACTGCAAGATGGGGGAGCCCTCCGGCCAAGGTTGCCCGCGAGGTGCTACCTTCCCCGGGCAAGGTAAGGGACCTGCGAACTACGGACGCGTCCAGCTGACGCCACAGGCAGCTTCGGGTCACCGACTCGCTGACTTTTCCTCTCATCAGCCTCCCGACTCATTGTGCTGACTTCGGCTACTTGTACGCGGGGGCTCGGACCGCCCTCCTGATCATGGTCGCGAACACTGCCTCATCGACGTCCGCTGGAGTCTCGACACGAATGTGGCGGACGTACTTGCCCTTACCCCGGAGGAGCCGTTCGCGATCCCGTAGGAGCGCGCCGGCGAAGAAGCCGAACTGAAGATGGTCCACCTCGGCGTGCAGGTAGAGGAGTGGCAGTTTTCCTTTCAGCCAGCATCCATTGCCCCACTTGGAGGTCTCTACCAGCTTCGGCGCCGCGACGGACACGAGCTGACGCAGTTGGGAGGCCATGCGTCGGTGGCTCACCGACTGGCTCTCGAGCCAACCATCGAAAGATTCGTAGGTCTCCATGGTCGAGCGCCGTGCGGAACCGGGCATCGCCGTCGAGCCTAGCAACCGCGAAGTTCGTGGGGAACCCGCCCGAAGCATCCGCCGAGAGCTCGACTCCTAGTGCGCATGGCGCCTCGGCTGGGCAAGAACGGCATCGGCGCTCGCTCAATCTCGTCGCAGTACGTGAGCGCAAGTCGAGCGTCGGTCGAGCAGTCCGGGCGGACTCGCGCCCCTAGAGTCGCAAGAGAAGAAGGAGGCGCCCATGGGCCCGAGAACGTCGAGGACGGAATACTGATGCGCTGGTTTCGAACCGTCGCTGGAGTGCTGCTCGTCGGCACCGCCGGACTGCTGGCGGAGCGACTGGCGATCGATCCTCAGGCCGAGGCCGAGCAGATCGTGCGTTGGGTCACTGTCGAAGGCTCGAACCGATCGGCCTATTTTGCGAGCCGAGTCATGGGTGGCCAGCTCGCCTACGTGGGCGGGGCGAGGGTTGCACAGGCAAAAAAAGTACACGGGCGTTGGCGAATCCAGAACAAGTCCGCCGGACTCTGCCGTGGCAAAGCGTTCGGCCAGGAAGGAATCGGCATGCTCGACGCGACGGCGAAGAAGTGCACATTCGGTTCGGCAACAGCCCACGGCGCGGGGAGCTACACCTCTGAGGCAGGGTTCCAGGTGTTGATGAAGAACAAGCGCCTTCGATGGGTGAAGTATCGACCCGAGAAGGGCTTCCCCCGAGAACGGATCCTCGGGCCAATGGTGAACAACGCTCGACACCCTCTTTGTCAGGGCCTCGAGTTCCACGGCTTCTGGAGACCGAAGCCCGACTCGCCCAGACTGCGAGTCGAGAGCCGCGCTCCGGGTTTCTACAAGAACGGCAAGTGCTGGTTCGTGAGCGGTGAGAAGAACTACATGAAATCGAGCAGCGAGTTCTGGTACTTGCGGCGCTTCGACGGGCCGCTGAAGGGCTAGCGGTCGAAGCAGAGCAGTGTGGCAAAAACCATGAGTTCGTGGCCGAAACCTCCGAATCGCTCACTTTCTGCACGTCTTTCCTGTCGCTACGCTCGTTCGTAGAGCGCCACGAAGGACCGAGAGCGTTCAATCAGGTCCGGGACCGGCTGACAGCCGAGCACGACCTCACGCTCCCCCCCGTGCTCGTCGCGGGTCAGTGGTACCCCACGCTGGCGTTCTGCCGGGGGATGGACGTGGCGAAAGAGTTGTCGGGGCTCGACAATTTCTACGCGCGGTTCGGCTCCGCGGCATGCGAAATCGAGCTCAAAATTCTCTTCAGATTCGCGCTGCGGCTCGCCTCACCCAAGTGGATGCTCCGAGCTGGCGCGGCGAGCTGGAGCAAGGTCCACACGACGGGCCATTGGAAGATCGAAGGCAGCAAGAATTCGATGCGAGGAACGCTCCGCGACTTCGGGGTCGTCCACTTTGGCCAATGCCAATCGCTGACCGCCTGGTTTCAGCGAGCCGCGCAAATGACTGGCGAGCTTCATGCCAAAGTTCGGCACCCGGAGTGCCGAGCAGCTGGGTCGAGCGCCTGCGTCTTCGAGATCACTTGGTAACCGAACCACTCAGCTAAAACCGTCATCACCGGCTCGCGTTCTCGCCGCTCTAGATCCGGACGCTCCGTCGGCCGGGCAACCCTGCGCGATACTCGCGTGGCGCAAGGCCGACGGTGCGCTTGAAGACTTTGCTGAACACGTACGGATCGGCGATGCCTACTCGCGCTCCGATCTCTTGTACGTGGAGGCTCGGATCCGCCAGTAGCTGTCGGGCCTTCTCGCAGCGAACCGCAATCAAGTATTTCTGGGGGGGCAGCCCCGTGGCCTGTTTCATCCTCGCGCGAAAACTCGAGTAGCTCGCACCGTGACGTCCGGCTAGCCGAGAAAAGTCGATGTCTTCGGCGAAGTGTTCGGCAACGTACGCCCTCACAGCGCTCACGAGCTCGTCCGGCTCTGCGGGCTCTCCCAGCCACGCGTCACGGAGTTCGAGCAAGAGCCGTTCGGTTTCGATGACGGCGCGATCCGCATCTGGTCCGCGCCGCATCGCCGAAAACAAATCTTCGAACCGCCTGACGGCGAGCTTCACGTCCGCGACCACGTAGCAGCGGTCCTGTTCGGGCAGCAGACCCCAGCTCCGCCACCGGTCCACGCCGCGCCCCGCGACTCCGACGTAGTATTCGTCCCAGCTCTCGCCCCGCGGTGGACCGTAGTGGTAGGTCGGCCCAGGCCGCACGGCGAAAACCGATCCGGACCCGACGGCCTGCTCGGGCCCCGCATCGACTTGGTAGGTGCCACGCCCGGAAACGACGAAGCCAACGGCGAAGAAGGCAAAGTGGTGATGAATGCGGTGCGTCTTGTTCGGGTCGCGGCCGGCCACGATGATCTGCACGTCGTCGATTCGGCCGGAGCGCCGCAGCGGCGGCAGCGCGATGGTCGTCTCCGACGCGGGCATTCGATGGCATCCTAGTCAAAATAGACAAATTAAGCATCACTGGACACATTCACCTATGATTCGCCCTAGTACATGGTGAGCTTTCTGAGTCATCAAGAACAAGGAAGTCCATGGACGTTTCGTCGATCACTCCAGCCATCATCACCGAATTTCAGGACCGGGGCTTCATCTCGGTGCCACGCCTGATCTCGGACGAAGCCGTGCGAGAGCTCCGTGACGCCTACGACCGCATCCTCCGACGCGAAGTCGAAGCGGCCGGCGATCGACAGCTTGGCGACGTCACCCGCCAGGTGATGCGACCCCACGAAGCCCACGAAGCGTTTCGCGCCAACGAAGCCCGCCAAACCGCAGAGGCGATCGCCGAAGAGATTTTCGACGGCGAGCCAGCGTTTCTCTACGACATGCTGATCTACAAGCCGCCGGGGCACTTGGTCGAAACTCCGTGGCATCAGGACTTCGCCTACGCCGGGCAGCCGACGATGGAGGCGGGCACGCCGAGCCCGGAAATTTCGCTCGCGCAGTTCTGGATCGCCCTCGACCCCGTCGACGAGGAGAATGGATGCATGCACTTCGTACCGGCCGTGCACACCCAGCCGCTCTTGGCGCATCACGTCGCCAGCGGCCGTCCCGATGACGACAGCCGTCTGCTCGCCATCGACGCGGCGTCACAGGCGCTGCCCCTCGAGACAGCCGTGGCGTGTCCGCTCGATGCGGGAGGAGCGACAATCCACGCGTACAACACGCCACACTACACGCCCCCGAACCGTTCGCTCGATCGACCGCGCCGGGCCTACATCTTCACCTACGCTCGGCGAGGCGACCGGCGCAGCAGAAGCGCGGCGTGACGAGGTAGCTGGATCCTCTACCCTTCCCGGGCGGGCGCGAGGTCATCGACGATCGCGAAGAGCGCGGGCACCAGGCCGAGAGCGATGAACGTCACGAACAAGACCCCGAAACCCAGACTCAGTGCCATCGGTATGAGGAATCGCGCCTGAAGCGAGGTTTCGAGCATGATCGGGGCGAGACCCACGAAGGTGGTCAACGAGGTCAAGAGCACGGCTCGAAACCGACGAACGCCGGCCTCGACAACGGCCGGGCGCGCCGCGAGACCAGAGCGCCGGTAGTCGTTGGCAGCTGCAACGAGGACCAACGAGTCGTTCACGACCACCCCCGAGAGCGCGACGATTCCAAGCACCGAAACGACGCTCAGATCGTAGCCCATCAACAAGTGTCCTCCGACTGCCCCGACCATCCCAAAGGGTATCGCCAGCAGAATGATGACTGGCTGGACGTAGCTACGGAATGCCAGCGCCAGAAGGCTGAACATGATCAAAAGCGCGACGACGAGCCCGGTCGAGAGCGCGGCGAACGACCGCTCCTGTCGCATCTGCTGACCGCTCTTCTCCCACGTGAGTCCGGGGTACTCCTCGAGGAGGCGCGGAATCGTCTTCTTCTCGATGTCGCGCATCAAGTCGGTGGGTGTGGTCACTTCGACGTCGACCTCCGCGCTGACGTCCACCGCCCGACTCGCATTCTCCCGCTCGATCAGTGTGTAGGACTCTCCACGTTTCAAGTCGGCGGCCAGACGCAACGGTACCTCGCCGCCTTCGGGTGTCCTGACGAGAAATCGTTCGAGATGGAAGAGCGACTCCCGCTCGTGGCGAGGGCGCCGGACGAACACCCGTAGCTCGTCGCTCCCACGCTGGTCACGTTGGGCCTCTGCGCCGTAGAAGGCGCTTCTCAGCTGGCGAGCTAGATCGCGTTCAGTCACACCGAGCGCGCGCGCGGCCGGTTTCAAGGTCACGTCGAACTGTGGCTTGCCCTCTTCGAAACCGTCGTCGATGTCGTGGACTCCCTGGTAGCTCGAAAAGACATTCGCCATGTCGGCGGCGGCGCGTCGCAGGGTCCCGCGATCCGGATGCCGGAGCTCGATCTGGAACGACGCGTCACTACCCGGCCCGACCGCGAACTGAACGCTGATGCGCTCGGGGCCTGCGATGTCGCCGACGCGCTTTCGCCACCGGGCGGCGAGGTCGCGCGAAGTGGCTTGGCGTTGATCCAACGGAACGAGCCCCATCACGATACTCGCCAGATGGCCACCGGTTCGGGTCCGGGTGCCCTCGGGTCCGCCGCCGGTCACGACGGTTCCGATGTGCATGTACATGCCCGTCGAAATGTCCTCAGCCTCAGTCCGCAGGACCTCCCGCCCCGCTTCGGCGATGAGCTCGGCCGCGCGCTGCGTCTCTTCCACTCGCGTCCCGAATGGCATCTGCACCGTCACAGCGACCTGATCCCCCTCGATCTTCGGCATGTAGTTGAACCGAACGAGACCGCTAGCGACCAGAGACCCCGTCAGCAACAGGACGCCCGCGCCGACCGCGACGGTCAAGTATCGGTTGGCCACCAGCGAGGCGATGATCCGACGATAGTGCGTGTCGACGATGCGTTCGAACCATACGCTGAAGCGGTCCTGCGTCGCCTCGAACCGGGCCATCCAACCTGCGGACTCTCGCTTCGAATGCGCGAGGTGTGCGGGCAGTATTCCGAGAGCCTCCACGAGAGATATGAGGAGGATCGGGATGACGATCAGAGGAATGTTCGAGAACAACTTGCCCGTGTCGTCGGGTAGAAAAAGCATGGGCGTGAACGCCACCACGGTGGTGAGCACGGCGAAGACGACCGGTACCGCGACTCGTCTGGTTCCCAAAATCGCTGCACGAATCGGATCCGTCGTCTTGCGGCGCTCCGCATGCACGGATTCTCCAACGACGATGGCATCGTCCACGACGATCCCCAGCGCCAACAGAAAGGCGAACAGTGAGATCATGTTCACCGACACGTCCATCGCCGGCATGAGCAAAATCGCGCCCAAAAACGAGATGGGGATCCCCAGCGTCACCCAGAAAGCGAGGCGCGGCTGAAGGAAAAGCCCCAAGACTGCCAAGACGAACAGAAACCCGAGCAGCGCGTTGTCCAGGAGGAGATTCATGCGACTCTCGTAGATCTCCGACTGGTCGTTCCAGATCGTATAGGACACGCCCGGAACCGCTCCGTCGCGCCCGCTGACGAAGTCTTTGACGATCTTCGCGACGTCGAGCGGAGTTTGGTCGCCGACCCTGAAAATCTCGAGGCGCACAGCCGGGACGCCATCAAAAAAAGCGGCTTCGTCCGTTTCGCGATAGGCGTCGCGAATTGTCGCGACTTCACCAACGGTGACCTTGCTGCCGTCGGGATTGCTCTTGATGACGACGTTTCTGAACTGCTCGCCCTCCTGGCGCCGCTCCGTCGTGCGAATCAAGATTTCGCCGCTGTGCGTGCGGATCGCCCCGCCGGGCATGTCGACCGACGCTCGCGCGACTGCCGCCGCGATGCCGTCCAGGGTGAGGCGATATCGCCTGAGCGACTCTTGCGGCACCTCGATGCTGATTTCGGGTGGCGGCACGCCGAGGACTTCGACGACCGAAATCTCGTGGTTCGATAGCAGCGCCCGACGTGCATCCTCGGCGAGACTCTTGAGCGTAGACCTGGGTTGATCGCCATGGATGATGACGCTGATCACCTGCTGGCGATTGCTGGGGATCGTGATGACGGGACGTTCCACGTCCGCGGGGAACGTCGTGACTCTGTCGACCTCGCTCTTGATGTCGTTGAGCGCTTGCTGAACGTTCGCCCCACGCAGGAGATCGGCCGTGACCACCCCACCGCCCTCGGAGGCCCGCGATCGGATCTCTTCGACTCCGTCCACCGCGCGGATCGCCTCTTCGATCGCGAGGACCGCCCCTTGCTCCACCTCGTCGGGAGACGCGCCCGGATAGGAAACGTGGACGCGAACCATCTCGCGCGTGATCTCGGGAAACACTTCCTGTCGGACGTCTCTTGTCGAGATGAGACCGCCCAGCAACAGAACGACCATCAAGAGATTGGCGGCGATCGGGTTTCTTGCCAACCACTCGATCGGGCCCTTCGAGTCGACTCCTGCGGAACGAGGGTCAGTCATTCCCGGTGCCCGGACGGCGTCGGTGAGGTCGAACCCGCATCTCGAGTCGGTTCCTTTGTCCCGACGACTGCACCCCGCTCGTCCTCGTCGGTGACATCTCTCAGTTTCATGCCGTCGACAGCGGAACCGAGGGGACTCGTGACCACCAACTCTCCGTCGCTCAACCCCGATTCCACGAGGACGGTGTCGGGCAACTGCCAGACGACGACGAGCTTGCGCACCCGTAATGTGCTCGATTCCGAATCGAGCACGTACGCGAGATTGCCGGGACGCACCGCCGACCGAGCGAGCTCGATGAGCTCACGTTGCTCCGATCCGGAAACGATGACCTCGACGTACGAACCGAGTAGCAACGGGTAGGGCCGCGCGCCGCCGTCCCGCACCTGCGAGAAGCCGTACGGATCATCGACTTCGACGAGCAAGCGGGCCATGAGGCTCGACGGCTCCAACCCCGAAAGTAGACGAATGACGCGCCCGTGCGTCTCGATGGTGCGTTCGCCAATGGCCTGGCGGACGAGGACCCTAGAGCCGCCCTCGCCGTCGATCCCCGGAATGGTCACGTGCGCCAGCTGTTCGGTCGGTATCGAGACACGAACCCAAAACGCGGAGGTACCGACGAGACGCGCGAGACGTGTCTGCGGCGTCGCGAGTTGTCCGACCTCCGCATCCGATTCGACGACCA
Organism: Polyangiaceae bacterium; assembly: GCA_029261965.1. Lineage (GTDB taxonomy): Bacteria > Myxococcota_A > Polyangia > Polyangiales > Polyangiaceae > JAJDAH01. Next base: position 19,358 of record JAJDAH010000253.1, on the reverse strand, counting down.
CCGCGTCGAACGTCGGCGCCAGGCTCGTTCGATGCAAACTCAGCATGGCCTGCGCGAGTCCGACTCGCGCGGCGTTCACCTCACTTTCGACAGCTTCGCGCTGGGGCTGGCGAAGCGCGAGTCCGCCGCCATCGCTCGGGGCACCCTGGTCGCCGAACAACTCCCATTCGCGCTTGGCGATCGCCTGCTGTCCTTGCTCGAGCTCGAGCGCGCTGCGAGCGCGGCGAACGTCAGCCTTGCTTCGCCTCACGCCGAGCTGGTAGTCGCGCGCATCGATCCGAAACAGCGTTTGCCCCTTCTTCACGAAGGTGCCGGGGGCGAGTTGCTGGTAGAGCCAAGTCAGACGACCGGAGACCTCCGGATGCACGTCGAGCACACGCGCCGGAAGCACGAGACCGGCTGCGCGAACGTCGAGGCGGTGCTTGTTCCGCGAGACACGTACCGTTTCCACCGCAACGCCGCGTTCGACACGCGGTTTTCGCTCCGGGTCTTCTCGTGCCGCAAACATCAACCCGGCCCCCGCGAGCGAGGCGGCGAGCACGGCGACGATGAAGGTGATGCGAACGACTTTGGACACGATGAAGCTCGATTTCGCGATTTCCGATCCCTACAGGCCGCGCCTGCGTCCCTAGGGACTACCTACGATACGCGATCCCAAACCCGGATTCTCCGTACCAGACTGGAAGCGTTTCGGCCGCCGCTCGGGTGAAATGGGGCCCTCGGCCAGCCGCTGGGCCGGTCACGGCGAGCTCGCCGACGAGGGCGCTTGCCAAGACGGCGTTCTCGATGGGCTCGTTTTTGGGACGAGCGTCAGAGCGCCGCGCTGTGGGCGACCACGCGATCGGCTTCGAGCTCCGAGCGACGCCCCCGTCAATGCCAGAGCTCGAACACGACGATTGCCACCGCCTGGACCGCGGCGAACGCACCCGCCACGGCGCCGGTGTAACGAAGCAACGTGCCCTCTTCGGGGTCACGTCGACCCATCAGCCACAGAAACGCTCCTAGCCCGATGGCGAGGAGCGCCACGACGTGCAGGACGATCGTCATCGTCGTGTCGCCGCCTCGTTCGAGCACGAAGCGAGCGTGGTCCTCCGGGTCGTAGAGAATGTTCCGAAAGGGCCCGTTCGGGACGAGCGGAGCTGCGGCCTTGTCGGCTTCTTCCTGACTGCCGAACGTTTCGACGGTGCGTGTGTGCGTATGGGCTTTGCCCTCGACTTGGTACACGAAGGTCACCTTCAAGTCCCAAGTGACGTCGCTGGGTCCCCTGCGGCCCGACGACGGTTTGTCTCCTCGGGCCTTCGTCCCGCCGGGGCTGCGCCTGCCGAAAACTTCGACGTCGGTGACCGTGGCGCTCGCCACTTTCCAATTCATCGACTCCCGCCCGCTGGCGTAGCTCTCGTATGCCGTGAGCCCGAGCACGAAACCGAGAAGCGCAAACAGAATGCCTCCCCCACGCAGCAGGATATCGAACACCAACCCCTCCTAACGCATAGGCGGACGGCCGCGAATAGCACTGGTGATCCACCGCGATATTTCGAGGACGATTCTGAGGTAGGGTGCCGACGGGGGCTACCGGCAGGGCCCAGCTGCCGTGTGTTCCCACTGCGGACAATCACGACAGCTAGCACGGCGATCGGACGAACCCGTACAGGTCCCATGCCCGCCGAGCCCTGGACCCGGCCAGCTGGTGCCGGTGGGATCGATTGCCTCGCCCGCCGCCGCGGAGTCGCTCGCGGCGGATCCTCGGTTACTGTCGATGGCGTCGCCGGCCGCTGCCGAGTCGCTTGTGGCGGACCCTCGGTTGTTGTCGATGGCGTCGCCCGCCGCCGCGGAGTCGCTTGCAGCGGATCCTCGGTTGCTGTGGCCGTCGCCGTTCGGGACGTCGCCACACTTCGTTTCGACCCTCGCTCGAGCATCGGCTCGATAGCGGACACCGAGCCGATGTGCTGCGCATCGCACTCGGCCTTTTCTCTCTCGGCATTGCCGACCCGCACGAGCTCCGAGTCGCGCGTGGCAGCGCGCTCGCTCATCCACCACACCCTGCTTCGGCTCGCCGACGAGTCCGCGCGCCTCGACTGGGAGATCCCCCCTTTCGTGAACTTTCTTCGTACGACGCGATTTTCGGGCGGCTCAGGACGCTCGGAGTGAGGCGTTCGGTGTCGCGAGCTCCTTTTTTGATGCCGAGGTGACGCGAAGCGCGCAGCGTCCCGCGTGGGGGCACCAAGAGTGTTCGACGAAATGACTCGCGTATTCGAGCGCGCGTCGTCGAAAAATCTGTCCAGAGAAATCGACCAGCGCGAGTCGTTTTCTTCGAGACGTCGCGAGCACCACGTCGCTCTGTCGGCCGCAGCGTTACCCCGTCGCCGCAGCGTTACCCCATCCTTCGACGTTGCCATCTGGCATTGATCTGGGTGTGTTCAGGGGCTGTCGCGGCACCCTTGCCCGAACGAACTATAGTCCGCCCGTGAAGCTCGAGCCGAAAACGAATCCGGGGACCCGCGTCGCAGGCGACTGACTCCGCGATGAGCCCCCACGACTCCGCGATGACCCTGTGCGTGGCCGCCGCCGCGGGCATCGCACTAATCGTGCTCGCCGACCGGCTGCGCGTGCCGTCGATCGCGCTGCTGTTGCTCGGCGGGATCGGGCTCGGCCCCCAGGCGCTCGGCGTCGTCGACCCGCACTCTCTCGGCGCGGGCCTGGAGACCGTCGTGACCCTCGCCGTCGCGATCGTGCTGTTCGAAGGGGGGCTCACGCTCGACATCGCCGGTTTCCGCCGCGAGCCACAGGTCATCATCCGCATGCTCACCGTCGGTGTCGCCGTCACTTGGGTCGGCACGGCGTTGGCAATTTACGTGGTCTACGAAGTCGACGTCGAGCTCGCGGTGATCGCGGGCAGCCTCGTGATCGTCACCGGCCCGACGGTAGTATCGCCGCTTCTGCGCCGTATCGGAGTACAGCCGAGGCTGCACCACATCTTGTACTGGGAAGGCGTGGTGATCGACGCGGTCGGCGTGTTCGTGGCGGTGCTCTGTTACGAGTGGATCGCGTCGACCGGCGACCAGGCTCTGCTAGCGCCACTCGGGCGTTTTGCGTCGCGGTTCATCATCGGCGCCGGTGTCGGTCTCGGCGTCGGTCTCGCCCTCGGCACGATGCTGCGCATGCGGTGGATCCCGCGGGAGTACACCAACATCGTCGTGCTCGGCGGCGCGATGCTCGCGATGGGAGTCGCCAACTCGATCCTCGTCGAGTCGGGCATCTTGGCCGTCATCGTCGCGGGACTAGTGCTGAGTCTGCGCCACGGTCCGCAGCTCAAGGAGCTCAAGCGATTCAAGCTCGAGCTCACCGAAGGCGTTGTCGGCCTACTGTTCGTGCTGCTCGCAGCGCGACTCGACCTGTCGTCGTTCGTGCAGGACGGCGGCCGACTTCTCGTCGTGCTGGCGGTCGTGCTGTTCGCGCTGCGCCCGGTCAACGTCTTACTGGCGACCTGGGGCCAGGGCTTCAACTGGCGCGAGCGTGCCTTCCTGTCGTGGCTCGCCCCGCGAGGCATCGTAGCAGCGTCGATGGCGTCACTGTTCGCGTTACGCCTCGAGCGCCTCGGCTTCGAGCAAGCGCGGTTGCTCGAGACCCTCACCTACGCGGTCATCGGCACGACGGTGATCGTCCAGGGGCTGTCAGCACCGTTCGTCGCTACCATGCTTGGCCTCAAGCGACGCTCGCGAGCAGCGTTGCTGCTCATGGGCGACTCGACGCTGTCGGTGAGCCTGCATCGCAAACTGCGACAGGCCGGCGCCCGCTCTCTCGTGCTCGCCACCGCCGAGGACGACGTCGATGCGGATCCGAGCATCGAGGTCGTCGTCGGCGACCCACTCAATCCGTCGGGCGCGCTCGATCCACGCATCTCCGACGTCGAAACCGTGCTCGCCCTGGCGCCGGACCCTGCGATGAACGACCGGCTCTGCGAAGCGTGGTCGAGCTTCGTCGGTCCGCACGCGTGCTACCGGTGGGATGGGTCAGGGGGACCCGAGTCGCCCGGGCATGGGCGCAGCGTTTGGCGCAAGGTCCCTCCTCCATCCAGCGTGAGGTCCGCACTCGCCGACGGAACCCACGCACTCGAGGCCCTCGAGGTGGGTGGACCGGACGACGCGCGCCGGTTCGGCGACGCGCTGCGCCCACTACTCGCGGTCGACGATGGGCGCGTCGAGCTCGTCGACGACGACGTTCAGTCCGACGCGCGCTGGGTCGTGACCTTGCGTCGACGCACCCCGGGGCTGTACGGATTGATTCGCGACGCCGTCATCATCGACAAACACCAAGCCAGCTTCGAGGAGACCGTCAGGGCACTGCTCGAGAGCGCCGGGCAGAGCACGCCAGAGCTCCCCATCGAAGAGCACCTCGCAGACATTCTCGAGCGCGAGCACACGATGCCGACCACCGTCGGATCGGGCGTCGCGATCCCGCACGTTTACGACGAGCACGCCGCGCGCAGCCGTTGCTTCGTCGCCAACGTCGCCGGTGGGCTCGACCTGATCGGCCCCGACGACGTGCCGGTGCAGCTCGTTTTCCTCGTCGTGTCACCAGCGGACCAAGCGACCGAGCACCTCCGGAGCCTCGCGGCGATCGCGCACCTGGCGAGCGATCGCGGACTTCTCGCGGTGCTCGCCGCTCAGCGTGCGCGGGGCCGCCTCCTCACCCTCCTGCGCGAGCGGGAGTAGTCGACGTCGACCGCACGGCCGCGAGCCGATCGCGGCTGGCGCTAAAAACCGACCTCTACTCCGCCGTTGAGAAATCCAATCCAACCGCGGTAGAGGCCACCGCCGTCGGGCGACCGGCTCGGCTGGTCGAGCAGGGTCAGCTCGCTGTTTCCGATGTTGTTGCGCTCCATCATGTGGGCGTGGGTGTACGTCGCCTGCAGATGCACGGAATCGCCGATCGCAATTCTGCCGCCGAAAGCGATCGAGACCTTCCGCGCATCGCTCAGCCCCGGCTCGAGCGTGAAGCTCGGCACGGCGCTACTGTCGTAACCAACGCTCGCGTACAGCTCGACGTCATGATCTTCGTTCGTCCACCAGCTGCCACCGAAGTCGATCTGACGGGTGTCGACCCAGTTGCGTTTGGCGTTCTGGAGGATCTGCGCGGTGCCCGGGTTGGCGTTGCCGCCCAGCCGCGCGATCTCGCAGGGGTTGTCTTCGAGCGCGAGGCATTGGTTCTGCATGTGGCTCCACCGTTCGAGGTCGCCATTGAGCCGCAGCTCGACGACTTTGGCCGGCCGAAAGCGGACGCCCCAGCGCAAGATGTCGGGGTAGCGCTGGCTCAGCTCGACCTTGGCGGGCTCGCCCGGGCGTACCGGCGGGTTGACTTGCGTCAGCTTGCCATCGAGTTGAAAGCGCCCGTCCACGTTGGGAGCCGACTGGTAAGAGAGACCGAGCCACAGCTTCTCTTCGATGGCTTCGGCGAGCACGCCGATGCCGAAGCTCCATTGCCACCCGCTGACCTCGAAGAACGAGCGCCCCTCGGCGTTCAGATTGTTGTCGCCGGACGGAGTGCGGGCGCGCGTTTCGATGACTTCGGTGTCGATCGCGTTGAGACTGAGGCCGATGCTGACCATGCTGGCGATCTCGTAGGCCGCGGCGCCGGTGAAGTAGATGCTGGTGAGCGAGCCGCTGATGTTGTGGAAGCGCTGCACCCCGTCCTCGGGCCCCGATCGTGGACCGTTTTGGAACGCGGAGTTTCCGTCCCAACGCGCCGCGCCGCCGAAGGGCGCGTAGGCGCCCGCCCCGAGCGCGAAGTCGCCGACCTTCAGCGTCCCGCCGAGGAACGGAGAGAAGAGCACGTTGAACAGCTTCGCTCGGCCTTCGTTAGCGCCGGGCACGCTCGTATCGTCGGTCGGAAACGCGGGATGTGCCCAAGTCTGCTTGCGCATCACGAGGGTGCCGTCGAGCATCAGGTTGAACCCATCGCTCTGCGTCATCGCGCCGGGGTTGTAGTACACGGCCGTCGCGTTCGCCGTCGTCGCGTGACCGTGCTCACCACCGAACGTCGGGAAGGCGAACCCTCCTGCGTGCGCGACCGACGGAGCGAGCGTGACCGACGGAGCGAGCGTGACCGCGATGAAGACAGCGCATCGAGAATCGATTCGCATGAGCACGTGGACAATAGCCGTTCTCGTCGTGCTAGGTTTGAAAAACGAAATGCGTTCCCGAACACGTTTGTTCGCCAATCGCGTCGCACCCGCGCGACGCCTGACTCGTCGCGCTCGTCATGCGACGAGCGTGTTGCTCGCGTTCGGCGTGCTCGCCACGGGTTGCATCGAACCGAAAGACGATCTCGACGATTTTCTGAAACGTGGAGAAGAGACGGGACTGTTCAAGGACATCGAAGATCTCAACGAGTTCGAATGCCTCGCTCCACCGACGGGTGAGTGCGTCCGAACCGAAGGCACGATGCGACAGTTCCTGTTCACCTTCGCGGCGAGCATCGATCCGACGAAGCCGATTCTGCTGATCGGCACCGTCGCGGTGACCGGTGGCGGCGCGACGATGGACGTGACCTTTCAGCAGCTCTCGGCCACCACTCGCACGCCTGTGGGTGCACCCCTCGCCTACAACGGCATCGCCGTTCAGCCGAACGGTTGCTTCGACTCGGGACTTCAGTCGACGCCCATAGACGGCGCCGCCAACCCGATCATCGCGGACACTCCGCTCGATGTGGAAGTGCGACTCGTTGGCGGTCCCGTTTGTGACGACGTCGAGTTCGCGTGCGGCGTGCTCAGCGGCACCGTTCTCGGTCTCGGCATCTCGCTCGACGGCTCGACATTCACCGCCCAACGCATCAACGACCCGAACGTGTTGCCCACGCCTGTCGCGGACTGCGACGGAACACCGATCCCCTGACGCCGCCGCGCCTCGATTCGCGCGCGGTCGGAAATTCCGATGCGTCCCGCGGCACTGTCACCCACACGCGCTCATCGAACGGGCTCGGGTTTCCCCAGCACCGACGTCGGGATCTCCTCTACTAAACGGCTACACCTCGGGATCAGGGCCTCGAATTTACCGCGGGTCGATAGGGTCGGCACGGCTGTCCGCGGAGCGATGGGCATTCGGGGTAGCCGGCGGGGACGGTGACGCCGGAGACCTGGGGCAGAAAGACACGCGATGCCATGGCCGTGCCGTGGCCGACGGAGTGAGTCGGGTTCGAGCCACCGTAGTCGGGATCGCCGAACTGCCACGTGCCGTGGTTGCGACCCGGCGTGCTGACAATCAGCCGAAGCCGAGATCCCACCCTGAAGGCGTGCGCGAAGGACGGGATCGGGATCTTCACCGCGACCATTTCGCCCGGGACGAGAGGCGCGAAGTCCTCCTGGGTGAAGGTGCGCTCGATCCGGAACTCGTCGGAGGCCGCGTCGTCGATCTTCCGGTGTCCGAGCCGCAGCCAACCGGACGTGACGAGAGTTTCGATGTCGTCGGCCCGCACTTCGGTGAGGGTGACTTGCACGTTGACATCGTCGACTTCGCTCTCGATATGGAGCTCGACGTAGCCAGGACCGGCGAACACCGTGTCTTCGGTGAACGGTTCGGTCAGGTAGCTCAGGAGGTTGCCTTCGTCGAACTCCGTCCAGTCGATGTCCCAAACGGGCACCAAGAGCTCGTATCCCTTGGGTCCAAAGAAGGTGACGGATCCCGCGTTCGGATCGTGCTGGTAAGCGCCCATGCCATCGGGCCCCGGAGCAGCGGCGAGCGATCCGCTCGGCCCCAGATAGAAGCTGCGGCCGACAGCCGAAGGTGGTGGCCAGGTGGAATAGCTCGCCTCGAACCGACCCGCAGGTGCGCCAGCGTCGGTCGCGCCGGCCCCGTTCTCGAACAATACGCGCACCTTGGGCTCCGCCTCGAAGGCGGCGAGCGCGCCCGTTAGATCATCGTCGGCAAAACCGGGGAATCGATCGGGCTCGAATCCGAGGCCCATGACACCGAACTCCTTGGAGAACTCGTCACCAGCCACGGCGCGCACCAGATCGCTGATCCGGGGCACGCGCTTCGCCACGTAGAATTCGAGAAACTCGTACCAACGAGTGAGCACGAGCGGGCTGTACCCGTCGGGGTGATGACCATTGAACATCGTGAACTTGTTGCTCGGGCGGTCGGCGAAACGGTCGAGCATGTTCGCGAACTGTGGCCCGGTCTGCTCGTCCTGCCACGCGCCGGTCAGATAGACGGGGACGTCGATCTCTTCGATGAGTCGCGGCAGGCTGCGGTCACGCGCGTCATCGGGATAGAACTCCAGCAGCTGAAAGAACGATTGAAAGTCGACGTTCTGCCCGCGCAGATCCTGGTGCTCCTCGCAGATGGTGTCGCCGGCGTCGATCTGCTCGACCGTCCAGTTCTGGCCGCCGGAGGATTGCTGCCGGTCGCGTTCTTCGAGCCACTGACGGGTGAAACCGTCATTGAAGATCCCGCCGGGCCAGAGCTGTTGCCAAGCGTCCCCGATGACCGAAAGAGGAGTGATGGCGGAAAGGCTCGGCGGGTTGGTTCGACCCACATAGAGCTGCGCGATGCCCGAGTAGGAGAGACCGACCATGCCGACTTGGTTGTGCAGCACCCAGGGTTGGCGTGCTACGGCCTCGACGATGTCGTAGCCGTCCGCGTGCTGCGCAGGATTGAAGACATCGAACACTCCGCCGGAGCAGCCGCTCCCGCGCATGTTCACTCCCACGGTCGCGTAGCCGAGCAGCGTGGCAATGCGTGAACCGGGTTCCGGGCTGTTCGGCCGCGAAGGCGAGTAACCCGAATACTCGATCAGCGTGGGGTAAGGGCCGTCGCCGTACAGCCCCGGATCGGGAAACCTCACCATCGCGCTCAGCTTCACGCCGTCGCGCATTTCGATGTAATTGAACCCGTCGGCCTCGCTGCTTCCGTCCGGTATGCCCAGGATCCCGAACGTGACGCCGTTGATGACCTGGCCGTCGTAGAGAGCCGTGTCGGGCGTGTCGTGAACCCCCATCACCGAAAACGGCTCCGACGCCTCGGGGGGATCCTTCGAGTTGTCTCGGATGACGTAGCCCTCGCCCTTTTTCAGAGTTTGGCCGTCGGCGATGGGAATGGTTCCGTCTTTGGAGTCGAAAGTCGCCGGCACCGTGGGGATGTAGGCGAAGTGCGCGTACCCCAAGTTGTCCGAGATGATCGTGACGAGCTCGGTACCCTCGGCGTCGTACAAGGTGAGTGGCACGTCGGGATCCGCGCCGATGACGGTGGCGATTTCGACTCCGGGGCGAACCGTGAACGCTGCCGGCACGGTCACCACTTCCATCGGGTCGCCGTCGCTCCCGGATGATCCACACGCCGGAAGGGCTAGCGCGCACGACAGAGCGATTGTCCAAAGCTTCATGGCGTTCCTCTCGAAAGCAATCGCTCGAGCGGAGCGACGCAACGGATCGACAATAGCCAATCGCAAACGCCGATGCCCCGCCAGTGGGCCGATTTTCCGGGACAGCGTTGTCCCGTTCATCGTCGGTGTCAGGTTCCGAGCTGCGTCTCAGTCCGAAACGCTCGACGCGTCCGCCGCGCCGCCGCCGACCGCCGCACCGCCATCGACGGTCGCACCAGCTTCGGGGCCAGCGCGCTGACGTTCCATCTCGGCCACGGCTTCTTCCACCGCCGTCGGGCCCAAACGACTCGGCACCTCGATGCTCATCGACTCCGGATTGCACGTCCCCGTCACGATCACCTCACCCGAGCACTCGACTTCCTGGTGCTTCTCGAGAAACGCCGGCAGCTCGTCCTCGTGCCCTGCGTTGACGAACATCGAGTGGGTCACCTCTCGAATCGGATGGTTCGTGCGGTAGCGCAAGAAGTAGTGCACCCCCTGCTGGTCCCGCGCGCCTTCCTCATGGCCGACCAAAAAGCAAGGACCCGACACCGGCTCGTACCGACACGGCCCACCCGTCGGCATCGGCGACGGACAAGCCGACAGCCCGGCAGCCGTAGCGAGCCCAAGGAGTGCGTGGGTTCCCTTCATGAGGAGCAGACTACTACGAGTTCGTGAGCGCTCGCCGCTCAGACCCCGGCGCGCCGCACCATGAACTCCACGGGCTCGCACATGTTGATCGGCGTCAGTCGGACTTCCGGGTGGGCTTTGGCCCACACGCGGAACACTTCGTCGGCAAACCCCTGCCCCACGCCCCGCACGCGGTCGAAGTCGAGCACGACCTCCCTGAAGCGATCGAGGCCGTGGGTGAGTCGCTTCGCTTCGGAACGCGAGATGAAGCGAACCCCCATGGCGAACAGACGAACGATGGCGCGGGTTCGACTGAATTCGTGGTCGTCGGTGTATTCGTCGAAGACGGACCGGAGGGTGATGCCGGAGGCTCGGCGCAGTGTCAGCCGCACCAAAGTGCCCCGCTCGACATCGGTCATCGACTCGATCGCCATGTCGTGTCGCTCGTTGTCCACGATCCAGCGGAGGTCATCACTCTCGACCTCGAATCGCTCGACGGCCTTCGAGACGAAAAAGAGACCTTCCCCAGTGTGTCGGTCCGGCATTGTCGTCGTTTTGCCCTTGTGGAGCTCTTGTACCGCCTCGAGGGGACTGGCAAGCCCAAGCCCTGCACACACGTGACGGAAGATGCCGACGCCATCGTCCTTCACTTCGATGCGCACGGGATCGAGGCCGCGGCCGACACGAATCGAGATCGAGCGCGCCGAGGAGTGCTCGATGGCGTTGTTGACCAGCTCGGTGAGCGCGTAGTGCGCCGTCTCGAGTGCGGGGTCTTTCAAGCCGACCAGCGCTTGCGCCTTCGACACTCGTTTCCAAACCTCGTCTTCTTCGAGGCCTGCGCGATCATCGACGAACGCTTCCCAACCACCATCGGGAGCTGGCTCGGCCCCGAGGCGAACGTAGTGCGTGCTTCGGCCTTGGCCTTTCCGCGCGAGCTCACCGAGCTCGACCATCGTGGACAGATGGCGATGAGCCGTTTGCCGGGTCACCTCTGCCTCTCGCGCGACCTCGCCCGGGGTGAGCCGAGACTGCTCGCCCGAGAGCTTGCGTATGACCGCTTTGACGTCGACTCGCTTCACCGCGTAAAGGTAATGATTTGACGATTAATCGTCAAATCATGGCGCTAATCGTCACAATTTAGTGAATAATCGTCACTTTTTTGGACGATTCGTAATCATTTGGACGCGCACTTCCACGCGGGCCCCTGATAGCCCTCCACGGGGAACAAGTGCGCCGCGTCGCAGTGTGAAGCTTCTTCGCACTCGTCCCAGCTTTCGATCTGGCTGCACGACGGACGAGTCGCGAGTTGGATCGAGAACCAGCCGAGCCCGCCAACGACGAGTACCGCCGCGAGTGCGAACGGGATCCAAACGGCCTTGTATTGTGGCTCGCGGCTCAACTCTCGCAGGGTGCCACCAAAAGCGATCGGGGCAGCCACGAAAAGTGACGAGCGGCGGCCGTGTAGAATGTCGCGGTGACTTGGCTCAGCCACCTCGTCGCCTACGGGCTCTTGGCGGGCGTGCTCGCGTTGATCGTCTGGGCGATCAACCGCGTTTTCGGTGCTCGAGAAAAAGCGTTCGTCGAGCTTTTCAAACGGCGCGGCTGGAGCGGCAAACACGACCTCGTCGCGGACACTCTGCACATTTCAGCGCCTCGCGGAAAGGCGATGGTGACGCTCGACATGAACATCGCCCGGGTAAAGGCGTCGGTGGGTTTTACCGGCAGCCGCGCGGTGATTCGGCGACTGCACGATACCCAGCCCCCCCTCGGTAGCTATCCGGGTTTGATGGCGGCTCCCCACGGAAGCGCCGTGGCCGACGCGGAGCTGGAGGTTTTCACTCCCGACGGCTCGAGCCCGGCCTGGTTTGGCCCCGAGGTGCGCGCGGGGGTCCTGTCCTTCAGTGAGCCCGTCAGTGTGACGACTGAAGAAAAATCCTTGTCTGTCGAGATCGCACGACCGATTCGAGACGCCACGCTTCTCGACCGACTGGTGACGCTCGCCGCGGCCATCGCCGATCCCGAGCTGGCTCGCGCCGCTCGGGCGGAGCTGTCGTCACCGGTCCGCGAGATGCGAAGCCACGCCGCTCACTTCTTGCGACTCCTGTTGGTCACCTTGGCCCTGGGACTCGTCGTGGCCTGGCTCGTCGGCTACGTGCCAGCGGTAGAAGAGATGCAATCCTGGCTCCTTTGCGGCGAGCATGGACCGGAGCTCGACTGGAAAGCGTACGACTCCGGCGGCGCTTCGAGCGGAGTGATGCCGAGCCAGACGCTTCGCGGATGCGGCGGGGAAGGCGAAGCCGTAACCAATCTGGCCGCCTACCTCCTGGTTTGGGAGGCTCTCGTCCTTCCAGGATTGCTCGTGGCTTACGTCGTCGCTGCAGCTCGAGCGAGATGACCGTGATCCGGCGGACCGGTCACCGCGTGCGTTCGTCAGGACCGGCGCCGTTCGGCGCGAAACCGCTGTCCTGCGCCATGATCCACTTGTCGAACTCGAACCCGTCCTCGCGCATTGCGAATTCGATGGTGTGCTCCCCGGCGCTCGGGACGTCGATGGTGATCGTGGTCGGTTGACCGCACGCCGTTCCTCCCGAATCGCGCTGAGCACTCGACCACGTCCACATGTTCTTGCCGCTGCAAAACTGTAGGCGCTCGCCGGAGGTCGGGAAGCTCCCGTCGATGCCCACGTGGATGCCGTTGTCTTCTCCGCCGGTCGAGTAGGCGCGAACCCAAACGTAGTAGGTGCCGGGCGTGTTGAAGTGCACGCGATAGCTGAGCTTCGGACCGGCTCCCGCAGTGTTATAGATGCTGACGCCGTTCTGAATCGGGTCGCTGTCGGTCACGCGCGTGTCGGGCAGCCCTTCGAGATAGCGCTGAGCGCTCGCCCCAGTCGTGTGATCGCCGTCCGGATCCGGCATCACCATGGGGTCGAGGCCCGGGGCCCACAGGTACCAAGCGCGCGGCGCACCCTGCTCGTCGTTGGCGCTGAAGTGCTCGGCTTCGACCGCGACGAGACCGCCGACCTCCTCGAAGAGCGACGACGAGCCCGGTCCCGCCGCGCCAACGCCGCCGGCTCCGCCAGTCGAACCCGCACTGCCTCCGGTGCCCGCGCTACCTCCGGTGCCCGCGCTGCCTCCGGTGCCTCCTGCGACGCCGGCACCCCCTCCGGCGCTCGAACCACCGCTTCCGGTCGAACCGCCGGTGCTCGGCGAGCCGCCGCTGCCTGCGGAGCCGCCGCTGTTCGTAGAGCCAGCACCGCCGCCCGTCGAACCGGCCGCGTCCCCAGAGCCCGAGCCTCCGCAAGCAAGAGCAAGCGCGACGGGGAGGACCATCGCCAACGCCAAGCGCCTTCGCGTGACGCGCCCCCCTGATGGCGGGAAGGCTGCCGACCGTTCATGCCGAGGATGCGCGTTGCTCACAGGGCATCCTACAGAAATTTTCCGAAGAGAGGCGAACTCCGCCGGTGTGCACTACCAGGCGCGCACGAATCTAGAAGGGCATTCGATAGCCGCGCCCCAGCATGTTGTGCGGGTCGAACCTCTTCTTGAGTTCTTGCACCTTCGTCCACTTGGCGCCGTAGTGCGCGGGCCAATCGAGCACGACCGATCCGACGTCGTACAGATTTCCACCGACGGCCTTCGATGCCGGCCAAGCCACCTTGCCGAGAAAGTCCTCGAGCTGTTGCGCGCCTTCCCTATCGTCGGCTCCGGAGAAGAATCCGACGTAGTACGAGTAGTCACTTGGCTCGTTGGGACGCAGATCCGGCAGAGTGAACATGGGCACACCATCGAATGCGGACCGCGCCATCGGCAACACGATGTAGACGGGCGACGTCTCCTTCAAGATGCCCTCGTTTGCAGGAACGAAGATTTCTTTCAGGAGCTCACCGGTGGCGGCGGCGCTCGGCAGGAGGGTATTCAGCCAGTATTCGTATTTTTTGCGCGGCGCGTCCTTACCGTTGGTGTGGGGGGCAAACTGCGGTCCTACGGGCGCGTCGAGACCAGAAAAACTGGCGGCCTTGCGAGCCTCTTCGCGGGCTCCCTCCATTTCGGACTTGCTGTCGAAGTATGAAGTGACCTCCCAGGCATAGCGCCACTTGCCGGCCACATGGGCGATGAGCCCGATCATGTGCTGCACGCGTGAACCATTGGCGAGCTCGTCCGCCCTCTCCATGAACTTCACCGGGTCGCTCTCGAAGTGCAGGCCGAACCATGGGAACGTGAACTTCGGAATCGTCTTCAGCTCGACCTTCGTGATGACGGCATATTGGCCATAACCACCGAGAATGGCCCGTGCCAGGTCGCCGTCTGGTCCGGGGTCATCGACCCGCACGTTCTTGATCGCGCCGCTTCCAGTCACGACCTCCAGCGCCAACACGTGGGCACAGACCGGACCGGCCCTGACTGACCACGACCCGAGCCCGCCGGAAGTGAGCAGTCCCCCGACGGTGAGCTCCGACACACTGTAGAAGGCGGGGGCGGATGGGAGCTGCCGCCAGTGCTTCCACTCGAGAGCAGAAATCACGTCGCGAATGAACATGTTCGGCGAGACCACCACCGAGGACGCGGCCTCGTCGACCTCCAGAGTCTTGGGGAGCGAAGACATGTCGAGCACGAGTCCCTGAAGCCGGTCGACCACCTGGCATTGACCCCAAAGCGCGTGGCCACTCCCCCGTACGGCCACTGGGATGGGTCCACCCGGCCAGCTGCGCGCAACCTCTAGCGCCGCGGCGACGTCCTGAGCCGACACCGGACGAACGACGCCATGTGGCGGCACATGTACGAAATTCCCCCAGTCCTCCGACGCCGCGGCCCGCGCCTGCGGAGAAGTGTCTATGTCGATCTTGCTTGCCATGAATTGTAGGTTTCATGGTTTGCCGGCGGGCACAAGGGTGCGTGTGGCTCATTGCCCGTCACCATCTTCAGAGGAAAACGGAGACTGTCAGGAGCGCTGCCGCAGCCAGCGCTGCGGCCGTTCGCAAGTGATTGAACGCGGTCCAACCGCTGAGGTAGCGAGCCCAAAGTGTTCGCGCGGTCTCGGTGTCGGGATCCACAGCGTCGCTCTAGTCTAGTGCCTGTCCGCAGCGTGGAACACTACGGGCTCGTGCCCGTGAAGCTCGACAGGACCTTGCGCGCGGCCGCTGCAAAGTGGCCCGAGGACGACCTCTACATGGTCACGCGTCGCGCCCTTCGCAGCGTGCCCCGGGTGCGAGTGGTTTGGGATTTTCTCCTCGAGCCCGCGGCCGATCGGCCACGCGTCAAACGCGGCCGTAGCTGAGATCGCTCAGGATCTCCTCCGCCGTCACGAGGGGATCTGCCGCCGCCCGTAGCCGCTCCACCGGAGCGGTGGGTTCTCTCGATTCGAAAGTATCCTCGACGAATCCGAGCAGCTCCTGCCAAAGCGAATCGCGATAGGCGCGCCGAAACAGTCCGAAATGCCCGATAGCTTGCCCGCCGAAGTCACGCGGACTGACCCGACGCACGTTCTGACGATCGCGGGGCAGCAGCTCGAGTAGGGCGGAAACGGCAGACTCCGGGGCGAAGAAGTCGTCGCTCATCGCGTACGAGAGAAGAGGAACGTCGAAACGACCGTAGCGTTCGCGCGCGTGTTCGTAGTCGCGCATCAAGTAGCGCGGGTGCCGGCACCAACTCGCCCATTCGTTCGCCACTCCGGCGGGAAGATCGACGCCGAGTCCCGTCCACCCAGGTAGATGGCCGAAAGTTCGGGTGATGCTCGGCACGGCGGACCAGAGGGCACTGAGCGTGAGGCGCTGGGCCCAAGGCCAATGGCCATACCAACCGAGCTGGCCCGCGACGAACACGGCAGCATCGACGTTCCGCATCTCATCCACGAGCCCGACGAGCTGCGCTCCGAAGCTGTGTCCGATGGCGGCCACCGGACCCGGTTCGATTTCGTTCTTGACGAACTCGAGCGCCGTGCGCGCATCGAGCAATGCCCAATCGCTCATGGTGGCGCGAAACCCGCGCAGCGACGCCGGGCGCGACCGACCGATGCCTCGGTAGTCGTAGGTGAGGACACGGAACCCCCGTGCGGCAGCGTGCTTGGCGAAGGGCGCGTAGAAGGTCTGCGGCACGGCCGTCGCCGAGTGGATCAAAAGCGTTCCACGAGCGGGCCCCAGCGGTTCGAACAGCCTCCCGGTCAGGGAAACACCGTCAGGGGCGAGCAACGACACGTCGCTCGCGGTCGTCGGAACGGAGTCGGTCGGATCGGATGTCATGTTCATCACTCCTTTCTTCCTTCCACTTGGGACCGACCGGGGCAGATCGCCGCAGCGAAGCTTGCATCTCCAGCCTGCAGCTCTGCCGGGTTGGCATGCTGGCCGCGAAGCGCGGTACCGCGACTGTCCCCGGGGACGGTCATGCTTCCGCCTCACCCACTCGTAGTCGATGGCAGTCCGCGTAACTGGTATCATCGGGACTAGATGCGGGGTGCGATCCTCAGTGGCGCTTTGGTGTGTAGTGCCGTCCTCACGCTCGCGGCGCTTCTTCCGAGTTGTTCATCCGGCAAGACTTGTAGACCTGGCATGACGCGGGCGTGCCTCGGGCCGGGCGCGTGCGAAGGTGCGCAAGCCTGTTTGCCGGACGGCAGTGCGTTGGGGCCGTGCGATTGTGGAACGGGAGGTCTTGGGGCGGCCGCGGGAGGTAGCGGCGGGGTTGGCGCCGGGGGCAACGCCGGTGTCGGCAACGCGGGGGCGGATTGTGGCGCCGGCGTGTGTTGGTGGTCCGGACAGTCTCCTTCAGGGTGTGACACGGCGGGTGTGCCGACGCCGGAGATGCGTCCAAAGCAGGGAATGGACGTCGAACAGCCGCCCATTTATCTGGGGTTGACCAGCGTGCGACTCGGCGCGCTCGACGCGAACGGCAATGGGACCGACGAGTGGCAGCAATTGGGATTGGACCTCGACGGTGTCTGCACCAATTCCATCACCTGTGCGAGCGAAACACGAACGTCGTGTCGCTCCGGATCGGCAGAGCTCCCATTCGATGGCGAGCTTTGTCGGGACAATACTTTCGGGCGGCTATTCGAGCTGGCCGCGGCGGTGCCCGACCTGTCGACGACACTCGGGGTGAACGAAACCGACCTCAACTGCCTGCTCTGGAACGGCGCGTTCACGATCATCACGAAGGTCACAGGCTACAACGGCATGGCCGACGACGACCGCGTTCGGGTCGACTTCTACATCAGTCCGGGCACGGAGACTCCGAGTCCGTGGACGTGCCCGCTCGCGGAATTTGCAAACACGTTCCCTCGCTGGCTCACCTCGACGCCGTGGAGGATCTCGGCCAATGAGCTGACCGCGCCCATTTCCGAGGCTGGTCAGCTTCCGGATTCGACGATCGCCGACGCGGACGCCTATGTTCGCCAGGGCTATCTCGCCGCACGACTACCTCGGGGCTCCAGGCTCGGATTCGCGGGAGAAGACGACCCCTTTCCGGGTTTCGATCTGACCTTCGCCGACGAAGCAGTCTACACGGGGGAGATTTCTCGCGGGCGTGACGGAACGTGGCTCGTCCGCGACGGTTTGTTGGCGGGTCGGATCCTCAGCGACGACATCCTCGATTCGTTTAGAGCGGTGGGCTTTTGTCCGACGAATCCTTTGTACGCCGGTCTAGAGAACTTCGTTCGAGCGAACGCGGACGTCTTGGGAGACGGCACCACCGACGACGAACGAGCTTGCGACGCCCTGAGCGCTGGAATCGCGTTCGAGGCAGCGCAGGTTCGGCCGGGTCAGTCAGAAGTCAGGCCGGCGCGACCGGGGTGCCCCTGAACGGACCGAGGCGCGAGTCGTCTCGCGACGCGAGCGTCATTCCGACAGTCCATGAATGCTCAGCACGATGAAGAACCACTCAACGCAAATGCTCGCGGGCAATCTGCAGTATCTCTACTCCTGTGGGACGGCCGCGCGCTCCGAACAGGTTCAGCAGCGTCTCGGTGTGACGCCACTCGTAAACCAGGCGCGTGCCTTTCCAGATGAAGAGCGCCGGCTGCAGGAACGCCTTCTCCGGGTACGCTCGAAGCTCGGGGTGAAGCGGCAGCGCCGTGTAGAAGCACTTGGGGCTGCTGATGGGCGCGTCGAGCTTTTCCCGGCAAACGAGCGCAGGGTCCGACATCATCGTGAAGGGAATGTCGTGCTCGTCGCGTAGCGCCTGAGTCTGCTCGGGTGTGTCGGCCGCGACACCATAGATGGTCGCGTCAAGCTCTTCGAAGGCAGCACGCCGTTTCTGGAGCCCCTTCCAGGAGCCCACGCAATACGGTCACCATCGACCTCGATACGGCAGAAGCAAGGTGGCCGCGTTTTTTTCGAGCGTGTCGTTCAACCGAAGCGGCTCGCCGGTGTTGGTCGTGAGCTCGAAGTTCGTGTCCACGCGGATCACGATAACATCTTTGGGTCTCGCAGTCCTTTCGCGACTACGCGTGCTCTCCCCGTCACTTCGGCCCAACCCGGATGAACAACAAGTCCCGCTCTTCTTGCGACACGAAGCTCCCGGCACGCCGTGCCTGTTGCAGAGCGGCATGTAGGGGCGCAAGGTCGCTTCGGTGAAACGTAGCGAGACTACGTAGCTGTGCTTGAACTTCGCGCGCGTCGCGGCGAGCGCGCGGTTTGTCGAGCAGTGCGCGCGACACCGCGCCGAGCCCGTCCCCCGGTTTGCCCGACAGGAATTGCTCCGTCGCGGTGACGACGCGCGCATCGAGCTGGCGGATGCCAACGACGCGTGAGCCTCGGATGGATGGCGTGCCGAGCGAAGCCACGCGCTCGCGGTGCCCGAGCAGCACGAGCAGGTCAGTGAGCATGTCGAACGCTTCCTTGGCGCGGGGCCGCGAGCGGAACACGCCGTACCAGCGAAAGCCGAATTGCTCGAACTCCTCGACGCGGGTGGTGAAGCAGAACATCGTCCGCAGGCGCGTGCGGACGACACCGATGGCGGGGTACAGAAACCAATACGCCCCCTGAATGTTGTGACGCGGCTCGAGCGTGCGAATGAGCTCGTTCTCGAGCGCGAGCGCCTTCTTCTCGCTCGGCACTGGGCGCACCTCGAGCTTGGACGCCTCGCGGACGAGGCGCCGCATCTTTCGATGGGCCTTGCGCCGAGATGCGTTGCGATAGTCGGAAAGGCGACGGCGGATGTCCTTGGCCTTGCCGACATAGATGACGACACCCTCCGCGTCCTTGAAGAGGTAGACCGCTGGAGCCCGCGGTAAGCCCGCAATGAGGTCGGCGCCGAACTTCCGATCGAACGGCTTCACGTTAGCGACCTGCGCGCCAGTGCCCGCTCCGCTCGGATCGACCGGGTGTCTTTCGCCGGGGAGTTGCTGCTCGATGGCTCGATCGTAGACCTCGTCCATGACAATGG
>JAJDAH010000252.1 GCA_029261965.1 Polyangiaceae bacterium | reverse complement strand
GAGCGGCGGCAAAGTCGGGGGCGCGTTCCCGAGCTTCCGCGGAAGAGACGAGAAGGACGGCGTGGTCGCCGTAGATGTCGACGGTGATGCCGGGGAGTTGATCGGCTTGCTCGTCGAGCAGGCGGTAGGCAGTGGTGCGATCGCGGAGGGGCCAGCGACGAGAGGCGGCCTCTTCCAGGGTGGTGACGAGATCGGCAATGGGGGGGAGCGACTGGGGCTGGGCGTCGAGCCACTGGGTGAAATAGAGCGGCGGCGGGGATTCGAAAGTGCCGAGGTGCTCGAAGCCAAGGCGGGTGGCGTGGAGCATGAGGCGCGTCGCGGCTGGGGCGGTAGTGTTGCTTGGGCCGTAGAGACGGTCGCCGGCGATTGGAGCGCCGATGGCGGCGAGCTGGGCGCGCAGTTGGTGGGTGCGGCCGGTTCGTGGACGGAGCTCGACGAGGGCGCGACTGGATTGGTCCGCTGGGCCGCGGGCTATCATTCGGTAGTGGGCGACGCAGAGCTTGCCGCCTGTTTCGACGACGCGGGCTCGGCCGTCGACTTGGTCGAGATGGTGTTCGAGGGTGCCGGAATCCGCGAGCTCGGTTGCGCCTCTAGGCTCGACGGCGGCGATGTAGACGCGATCGACGGAGTGGGTTTCGATTTGTTTGGCGACCTCCGCGTTGGCTTGTTTGCGGCGCGTGAACGCGAGCACGCCGGAAGCGTCTTTGTCTAACCTCTGGTGCACCCCGAGGTAGGGGTCGGGGTCGGTATCGGGGTCGGTATCGGGGTCGGGGTCGGGGTCGGTATCGGCAAGGCGCGCGCGGAGCCGGGAGACGACGTCGTCCCCTCGCCTTTCGTCCCCGCCGTGCACGACGAAGCCCGTCGGTTTGTCGACGACGAGCAGATCGTTGGTCTCCGCGAGAACGCGGTGCTCGGGCCACGCCGTCAGGACGACGCTCACCGATCCGCTCCTCGCGTCAGCCTTGGGGCTAAGTCAGCCTGCAGGGCTAGGAGACTTTGCCGCCGTTGCGCTTCTTGACGGCGCCGCGGACGATGACAGTGGCGTTCTTCGCGCCGGGGACGCCGCCTCGAATGAGAACGAGGTTTTGATCGGCGATGACTTGGTGGATGCGGAGGTTGAGAACGCTGAGGCGCTTGTTGCCGCACTGGCCGGCCATCTTTTGGCCTTTGAGAACGTGACCGGGCGTCATGTTCATGCCGATGGAGCCACCGTGCCGCTTGTATTCGTGGGTGCCGTGGCTGGACGTGCCGCCGGCGAAGTTGTGCCGGCGCATGACGCCGGAGAAGCCTCGCCCGCGGGAGACGCCTTGCACGTCGATGTATTGGCCGGCTTCGAACAGCTCGTCGAGCTTGACCTCTTGTCCCGTTTCGAACTTGGCGGCGAAGTCGGCGGGGCAACGGAACTCTCGGAGGAGAGCTTTGGGGTCGACGTTCTGTTTCTTGTAGAAGCCCGCTTGCGGCTTCTTCACGTGCTTGGCGGTTTTGGTGCCGACGCCGATGATGAGGGCGTCGTAGCCGTCCTTGTCTTGGGTGCGCTTGCCGACCACGACAGGCTTGGACTGCACGACGGTGCACGGAGTGACGCTGCCGTCTTCGTTGAAGACTTGGGTCATGCCGAGCTTGGTGCCGATGACACCGGGGTTCTGATTCATCGCGAAGTCGTCCTGTGGAAGATATGCGGGCTCGCGGGGATAGCCCTCGACCAGAGATGGGTCAAGGTGGCAGCGGCGTGGTTGGTTGGCGGCATGGCCCGGCGCGGGGAAAATTCGGCCTACAATTCCAGCCTCACGGCAACCGCGAGTTGACGGCGGTCCGCCGAAGTGCATAATCCCGCCCCCTACTGGCGACGATGAGCGGAGCAAACCCCATAGTCGAGGCGCTTGAGAAGAGCAGCCTTCGAGACGATCTCCCGGCGTTTCGCGTCGGGGATTCGGTGGATGTGCATTATCGGATCCGCGAGGGAGAAAAAGAGCGTGTTCAGGTCTTCAGCGGTGTCGTGATCAAGCGACGCCGGGCTGGGGCCCGCAGCACGTTCACGGTGCGCAAGGTCAGCTTCAATGTGGGCGTGGAGCGCATGTTCCCGCTGCACTCGCCGCGCATCGATAAGATCCAGATCCAGTCGCAGGGCGTCGTGCGTCGATCGCGCTTGTTTTACCTGCGTGAGCTGCGCGGCAAGGCGGCTCGAATCAAGGACGTCAAGGACCGGTAAGCGGGGTCCCGCCCGCGGCTGTGCGGGGGCATTTCGCGGGGTACTCGGCTCGGGGAGGACCAGGTATGCTGCCGGGCCCGGTCTCGGACCGGCTTTTGGAGGTCGATTCCCCATGGTGAACTGCCAGCGGTGTGGCACCACGAACCAGCCCACAGCGAAATTCTGCGCGTCATGTGGCGCGCCGATGCCCGCTGCAGGCGGCTCAGCCGCGCAGCCCCCCGGCGCTCAGCCGGCACAACCCCCTCCCGGCGCGGCGCCTGCGCACGCACCGCAGCACGGCCAACCGCCGCAGCACGGCCAACCGCAGCCGCACGGCCAACCGCCGCAGTACGGCCAACCGCAGCCGCACGGCCAACCACCGCAGTACGGCCAACCGCCCGGCCAACCGCAGCAGGGCCAACCGCAGCAGGGCCAACCGCAGCCCGGCCACCCGCAACACGCGCAGCCGCAGGCAGGCCAGCCAGAGTACGGCCAACCGCCGCAGCACGCCCAACCACCGCAGCACGCCCAACCACCGCAGCCGCATCCGGGGCAGCCGCATCCGGTGCAACCGCATCCAGGCCAACCGCAGCCCGGCCAACCGCAGCCCGGCCAACCGCAGCCCGGCCAACCGCAGCAGGGCCAACCGCCAGGTTGGGGACCCGCGCCTGGTGTACCGCACGCGCAACCGGTGCAACCGCCCCATGTGGCGACAGCTCCGGGACCTGCCGGCGTTCCGCAGGGACAACCCGGCGCACCGCCCGCGGCCGTTCCGGGCGCACCGCCGCAGGGTGCATACGGGCCGCCGCCTGCCGCACCGCAAGCACCGCAAGCACCGCAAGCACCTCCGCAAGCAAGCGACTACGGGCCGCCACCTGGCGCGCCGCAGGGTCAACCGGGTCATCCACCGCAAGGACAACCGGGTGCACCGCCGCAAGGCGCGCAGGGATCTCCGCCGGGATGGGGACCGCAACCGGGTGCGCCTCCGCAGGGTGCTCCGGAAGGATTCTCGCCCGCGCGGGTAGGATCGCCGGATGCGGGGTTGAATCCGTTTGGCGAAACCGTGAACCCGGAAGGCAGCGCCGTACCGCACGTGGCTACGCCTGGGGAACAACATGGTGGGCAGCCTTCGCCGTATGCGCAGACGGCTCCGCCACCGACGGCAGAAGAGTACGACGCGCAGCGCGCGCTGGGTGAAGGTCCGACGAATCCAGGTGGCGCCGGAGCGCCGGCGGGTGCGCCGGCTGCCGCACAACCTGCGCCCGCGGAAGCGCATGCGCCTCAACCTGCGCCTGCTGGGCCGCCCGCTTCTCCTTCAGCGCCGCCTGGTCCCGCGGAAGGATCGCCACAACCTCCGCCGGCCGCCAAGGTTGCGGGCACCGGGGGTGATCCAGAAGACGTGCCAGCGGATGCGCCGCGAACGTTGGTGGGCTTCCTCGTGAGCTACGCGAACGACGAGCTCGGCGAGTTTTGGGAGCTACGGCAGGGCAAGAACGTGGTCGGGCGGAAAGACGCAATGGAGGGGCTCGACATCCAGATCGACCACCCGACGACGTCGTCGAAGCACGCTCTCTTGCTGTGCGCCGCGGGGCCTGGACGAGTGAAGTTCGAGGACGTCGGCAGCACGAACGGCTCGTTCATCAACGGCGAGAAGCTCAACCCTGGGCAAAAGGCCGAGGTGAAGGACGGCGACGAGGTTCGCTTCGGCGGGTTCAATACGACACTGAAGGTAGTTTGATCGACAATGGCAGGACAGCTCGTTACTGAGGGCGGCAGAAACCAGAGGGCGGGTTTTGCGATTCGCTTCGCGGTCGCATACCTCTTCACGTTTTTGGTCTCGCTGACGGCGTTTGCGGCGCCCGAAGCTCACATTCTGCGCATCGACCCGCGGGCGAGCCTGGACAGTGGCGACCCGCTGTTGACGATGGTCGTCGAGGTCATCCAGCCGAAGCGCATCGACGAGGCCACGCGCGACTGCGCGACGATTCGGGGCAACGCCCGGTTCGACTGCATCGCGAATGCGATGGACAAGCCGTCGGCGCTCTATCAGGCGTTTCCGTTCCCCGAAAAGAACGCGATCCTCACGGCGAGTGTCGAAGGAAGCGACATCCCGGCGAAGTTCGTTCGGCAGAAGAAGTGGGGCGACGCGATTCAGGAGCCCGGGGTGGGCACCGCCTGGCTGATTCTCATCGACGCGGACAAGCGTATGGGCAACTCGCTCGACGAGGCCCGCGAGGTGGCGAAGCAATTCGTCAAATCGATGGGCAAAAACGACATCGTCAACATCATGTTCTTCAACGACCGGCAGGTCTTCCAAGACAGCAAATGGCAGCCGTCGAGTTGGAAGAGCCGGGGCATCGGCTTCATCGACCAGGTGGACCGGGTGTTGCCGAACGCGGGCCGTAACCGGCAACTGTTCACGATCATCAAGAACGCGGCGACGGACAGCTTCAAGTCCCTCGGCAACGTCGGCGAGACGATCACGGTGCCGCTCCACCAAGCGATGGTCGTGCTTTCGAGCGGCTACGGCGGAAACGACCCGTCCACGACCGGGCCCGTCGCGCTTCAGCTCAGCAAATTCATGACCGGGGGGCGCTTCCCCGAGGACAACACGGCCCTACCGAAGTCCCCAGTGCCCGTGATCAGCGTGTTCTTCCCCCCGAAGGCCATCGAGGAGCACCAGCAGAACGCTTTCGAGTTCATGCGTGGGCTCACCAACGCGGAAATTGGCGGCTACTTCACCTCGATGCGGAGCGGTCAGGGCAGCCGCGCGAGTCGCATCGTCCGTGCCGTGCGCACACGGTTCTCTAAGATGCACATCGTCAAGTGGCGAGTCAGCTGCATCTCGCCGAGCATCGAGCAGACGTTCAAGCTCGTCTTCAACAACGTGAAGCCGCCGATTGCAGGCGACAGCACGTTCAAGGACGTACCCATCGGCATCAACCCCGCCGAGTGGCCGCTCGACGTGAACATCGAATACACGAAAGACATGGTCAAACGGGAACAGGGTCTGTTCCCGGGCGGCAAGTTCAAGGTGTATGGCGATTTCTGTTGGGGCGGCGACAAGGACCGCGCGGAGGTGTACTTCCTGCCCGCTGGACAGCAAGTGCCCGCCGAGCTGAGCGGCGCCGACGTCGAAAAGGTGAAGCGCGTTCGCCAGCAGCTCATCGCGCAGGGCATGCGCGGCAAATCCCTCACGGCGACGGATGCGTTCGTCGAGTTCGAGGCGCCGGACAAGGACAAGATCGTCCACGGCAAGGGCGAGCAAGGCGTCGCCCGCATGATCATCGTCGACAACAAGGCGAAGCGAGCGACCGGCGTCACCGCCGACAGCATTCTCGAAGTCAAAGCCCGCTCGCGCCCGTTCCCCCTCCTGTACGTCTTGATCGGTGCGTTCGGGGTCGTCGTGGTCGCGATGCTGATCATCGTCATCGTGCGGAGCGGCGGACGCGGCCGAGGCGGTCCCCCGCCCCAGCCTGTCGTGGCTGGCGGACCACCGCCAGGCATGCCACCGGGCGGATACGGCGGACCTCCGGGAGCGCCGCATGGGGCCCCGCCGTATGGCGGACCTCCGCCGGGTCACGGCGGACCCCCGTATGGCGCCTCGCCACAACCCATGCACGCCGGAGCCGCGGCAGCGAACGCATCGTTCGGTGGGCCACCACCAGGCGCAGCCGTACCGCCCGGCGCAGCCGTACCGCCAGGCGCAGCCCTACCACCAGGCGCAGCCCTACCAACACCCGCCTCCGCAGAGATCGCCGGAGCCCCGGCCATCGGAGCCGGAGCCGAAACCCCGAGCGCCGATTTCATGTACGGAGGCAAGCCGCCACAGTACGGCCTGACGAGCGACCAGCCCGCCGCGCCGGCAGATCCGCCCCCGAACCCGTACGGTGGCGACGCGAACAAAGCGACGCTTCAGGGATCCGAAGGAACGTTCACCGTCCTCCCGGGCGCGGAAATGCGCGCCGGTCGCGACGGCGCGCAATGCGGCATCCTGCTGAGCGAGCCCCGAGTCTCCGGCGTGCACGCTTCGCTCAAGGTGGAGAGCGGCCAGCTCTTGGTCCGCGACGAAAACAGCAACAACGGCACCCTGGTCAACGGCAACCGCCTGAGCCCCGGGGTGTGGACGCCTACCCCGAGCGGCTCGCTCTTGAGGTTCGGGCCGGCCGAGTTCACGGTCCGTCTCGAGTAACGTCGTGCGCCGCGTTGCGCGGAGCATCACTGGCGACGTCGCCGAGGTGAGCCACCCGGGGCAAGACCCGGAAAAGCAAGTCAACGAGGACTGCTCGGGATCGGCGGCGACGCCGCACGGACTGCTCGGCGTGGTGTGCGACGGCATGGGCGGCCACAGCGACGGCCAACAGGCGAGCCAAACCGCGGTCCGCACGATCATCCAAACCCTCAGCCGAGTGCCGGCGGGTGTTTCCCCGCGAGACGCGCTCGCTCAGAGCCTGCACGCAGCCGCAACGGCCGTGTACGCCGTTGGTGCGGGCGCCGCAGCCGGAGTTCGGCCAGGTTCGACCTGCGTGGCCGTGCTCTTGCACGAAGAAGGCGCCGAGATTGCGCACGTCGGCGACTCGCGTGCGTACTTGGTGCGAGGCGGCGCCGTACGACAAATCACCGACGACCACTCGGTGGTGCGCGGGCTCGTGAACGCCGGCGTCATCACCGAACGCGAGGCGCGCCATCACCCCGAAGCGAACAAGATCACGCGCGCCCTCGGCATGAGCGAAACCGTCGACATCGAAACCCGACCCTCGCCGATGGCGATCCAGCCCGGCGACATTCTCTTACTGTGTACGGACGGGTTGAGCGATCTCGTCGACACCGACGACATGACCCAGGAGCTAGAGAAGCACCTTCCTGCCGGTGCCGACGTGGCCTGCCAGAAACTCGTCGATCTCGCGAACACCCGCGGCGGTCACGACAACATCACCGTCCAACTCGTGACCGTCATCGACGCCCCGCCGATGTCATTGACCGAGCCGCCACCGACGACGCTCGTCGCCCCGCCCGGACACACCCTCTTGATCGAGACACCAAAGGAGCGCGCCATCTTGCCCACGGTGCCCGACGAGTTCGTACCCCGGACCATCGAGGAAACTCCAGGGCCTGCACCCACGATCGTGGACCGCGGCCCACCGTCACCAACCGTCATCGATCCGCACCCACCGGGGCCGCGACCTCGGCAGCCGTCTCTACTGCCAGCGGGCAAACAGGGGAGGATCCTGCTCGCCGCGGGCACGCTGGTGGCATTCGGCATCGTCGTCGCGGTGCTGTTGTGGTGGCTGGCGGCGCTACTGGGCGGCGAATGAGCGGCGAGTAGAACGCCCTGCCCGACTCTGTTAATCACCCATTCGAGCATCATGATTCCCGGCTTCGGCAAGCAGAGCATCACGGTAGGCACCGGCGATTGCGACGTGCGAATCGGCGGACCGGGCGTCGGCGCCGAGCACGCACGCATCGCGCTGGAGCCAGACGGATCGCTCGTCTTCTACGACAACAACCAGGGCAAGTCCTCCGCCCACGGGCAACCCCTGCCCCCTGGCGGCAGCGCCAAGTGGGACTTCCGAACGCAGTTCGTCGTCGGCGAAGGCACCGTCGTCCCGATGACCCACCCCGCCATCACGCTCATGCTGATGGAGCAGGGCAAAGCGCCGCTCAAACCCGGCGAGCTCACCATCGGACGCGACGTCGGTCGGGTGAACATCGCGCTCAAGAGCCCCGCGGTTTCGAGTCGCCACGCCCTCGTCAACCTGCAGCCGCTCGCCATCTCGGATCTCGGCTCGACCAGCGGCACCTGGCTCGGCCAGTACAAACTCGAGCCCAACCGCGCCTCGCCAATCGAACCCAACGGAATCGTCGCCATCGGTCCGATCCCCGTCGCCGCGCAGACGCTGCTTCAACTAGGCGCGGCGCTCGGCGTGGCCCCGGCGCCACAAATGACCGGACAGCAATCCGCCGTCGGCGGCCAAGCGGGCGGCTTCGCAGGCGCAGCAGGCGCAGCAGGCGCAGCAGGCGTGAGCGGCGCTCCCGCACACACACCCACGCCGGGCAAAAAACACCAGACCGTCATCGGTCAAGTGGCTATCAGCGGCGGCCAGCAGAACGTCAAGTCGATCGGTCGAACGCCAGACAACGACATCGTCATCGCCCACGCGCAAGTGTCGAGCAAGCACGCGAGCTTGCACAAGGCCGGCCAGCAGCTCTTCCTCGAAGATCACGGCAGCGCCAACGGCACCTACGTGCGCGGACAGCGCATCCCCGCGGGCCAAAGAGTCCCGGTCCAGAATGGCGAGAAGGTTTTCATCGGGCCGATGCCGCTTCTGCTTCAGGTCGAAGCCGAAGAGGTCGCGATGGTCGTCGAGGACTCTGCCCAGTGGGCAGGGCGACCGCTCTACGAAATCGAAGCTTGGGATCTCGTGCTCACGGTGCCCGACCGCGACAACCCGAGCGAGATGAAAACGCTGCTCGACCACGTGAGCTTCAAGGCCATGCCCGGCGATCTCATCGCCCTCATGGGACCGAGTGGCGCGGGCAAAACCACGCTCCTGCTCGCGCTCAACGGCTACTTGCCGCCCAGCGCCGGCCAAGTGCGCATCAACGGCGAAGACCTGTATTCGATCTACGACGCGCTCCGCGGCTCGATCGGCTACGTGCCGCAGGACGACATCGTCCACCCCGAGCTGACGGTCTGGGAAGCCGTTCGCTACAGCGCAAAGATGCGCCTCCCGCCGGACTACTCCGAAGAAGAAATCGACCGACAGGTGCACACGACCCTCGCCCAGCTCGGGCTCGAGCAGGTCATGCACCTTCAGATCGGCAAGCCCGAAAAGAAAGTCTTGAGCGGCGGTCAGCGCAAACGCGTGAACATCGCCATGGAGCTCGTGACCGATCCGGTGCTCATGTTCCTCGACGAGCCCACCAGCGGCCTCGCCGCGGACGATACGACCGCGCTCGTGCAGCTGCTCGCCGATCTCGCGCGCCAGACCGGCAAGACGATCATCTCGACGATTCACCAACCGGCGAAAGAAGAGTTCGAAAAGTTCAACCTCGCCCTCGTGCTCGGCCAGGGCGGCATTCCGATTTTCTACGGGCCGACCAGCCCGGACGCGTACCGCTTCTTCGGCAGCTACCTCGAGCGGCAAGGCAAGCCCAACGACATCGACAACCCGCGCGACATGTTCGACATGCTCAACCAGCGCGAGGGGCCCATCTTCGAGGCCATGAAGGCGCAGAACGCCTACATCACGAAGTTCCAAGCGACCCAAGCCGCCGCGCGCGAGTGGAACGCGGAGTTTTTCAACCCGCAGAACCCCACCTTTCAAAAAATGTATTCGGGGCGGCGATCCGTCGGCACCGGCTCCGAGCAACAGGGGGTCCCCAAAACCCGACGCAAAGCCAAAGGGCAGTTCGGTCTGCTCTTTGGCCGCTACCTCCGGGTGAAAGTGCGCGACGTCGGCGGCACCGCGATCATGCTCTTGCAAGCGCCGATCATCGGCGCGCTCTTTGCGCTCGTTTTCGGCGGCCAGAAAGACGCCATCCCCTACTGGTGCCTCGGCGCCATGCAGGAGCTGTCGCGAAAGGCCGACATAGGCGGCGGCGGCGACGACGTGCTCCGAAACCTGAGCTCGACCCCCGACCACTCGGGACCGCTGTTTTTCATGGTGGTGGCCGCCGCCTGGTTCGGCACCAGCAACGCCGCCCGAGAGATCGTCAGCGAGCGGGCGATCTACCTGCGCGAACGCATGGTCAATTTGACCCTGTTCAACTACGTGGTGACCAAGTTTCTGCTGCTGAGCTTCTTCGTGCTCATCCAGTGCACGATCTTGCTGGCGATCGTCTTCTTCTCCCTCGGGTTCAACGGCGGGCCGCAGGCGTTCGGCATAGAGCTCGGCATCATGTTCGCCACCGGAGTGGTGTCCGCGGCCGCCGGGCTTCTCATCAGCACCGTAGTCACGAGCAGCGAGGCGGCGATGGCGCTCACTCCGATAGCGCTGCTTCCCCAAGTCGTGCTCGGTGGGCTCATGGTGCCCATCACGACGAACCCGCTTCTCGAATACCCGATGTGGCTAATGCCCGTGCGATGGGGTTTCGAGGGAGTGGTCGCCCAAGAACGGCTAGCGATCCGCGACAACCCCGCGTGGATCATCGATCTCAAAAAACCGGACACCACGAGCCTCCCCGACTTCGTGGAAGCCGGGAAGTTCAAGTGCGCCGAAGCTCAAATAGCCAGCAGCGAGTTCAACGGCGCCTGGGGTTTCACCGCGTGGGAAGAAGTGTGGATCCCCCCGGCAGTTCTCAGCGGGATGGTGGTCGTGACGCTGATTGTGATCTTGCTCGTCCTCAAGCGCCGCGATCGGATCTAGAGCCCAGAAGCGCGACTCAGAATCGCGACCGCCCCTCCGCGCGAAGCCGCGCCACCTCCTTCATGGTGGCGCACGCCATGGCGTCCTCGTTGCGACAACGCTCCTCGATGCGATCGCAGCCCAGCGTGTTGCCTTCGATGCAGATCCGACCGCAAGCCACCGAGTCGCCGGACTCACACTCGGTCGACTCCCGATCACGCCGCATTTCTCGCACCAGCGCACTCGTGAAAATGAGCGCCAAGCCAACCGCGACGGCGGCATACACGGTGCGGCTGGCCATGCGCCTAGAGGTAGAGCGACCCAAGGTCTGGGCATGCTAAGCCGAGGGCGAAACCCCACGCCTCCGCTCTGAGTACGCCTGCCCGTGATCGCCCCTGCCCTTCCCCGTATCTGCTCATTTTTATTAGGGGTTTCATTTGTAGCCGCGAGCGCCGGCTGCGATCGACACGCGGCTCGAAGCGGGCCGGCTGCCAGCTCGTCCGCGGGCGCCCAAGCGGACGCCGGGGCCTTCAGTGGGCAGGCGGAGGCCAAGCCCCTCGGCGGGGGCGCGGCGTGGCTGAACATCGAGCGCGAGCCGAGCCTCGCGGATCTCGAAGGACACGTCGTCGTGCTCCACTTCTGGCGCTTCGGATCGGTCAACAGCGT
Organism: Polyangiaceae bacterium; assembly: GCA_029261965.1. Lineage (GTDB taxonomy): Bacteria > Myxococcota_A > Polyangia > Polyangiales > Polyangiaceae > JAJDAH01. The sequence continues at coordinate 1,486 of JAJDAH010000252.1, read as the reverse complement.
GCACGTGCTGCCGGAGCTCGCGACGCTGGGCCGAAAGCATGCTGGCCAACCGCTACTCGTCATCGGCGTGCACGCCGGCAAGCTCGACGGCGAAAACCAGCCCGACCGCGTTCGAGCAGCCCTCGAACGGCTCGGGATCACGCACCCTGTCGTGCTCGACACCAAGTTCGAGATCTGGAAGCGCTACAACGTCAAGGCCTGGCCGACGCTCGTCGTCGTCGACACCCACGCTCGCATCACCGCCATGATCGCCGGAGAGCCGGCACCCGGCGCGCTCGGCGAGCTCGTCTCGAAGGCGCTCGCCGTCGGCAAAACAGACGGCTCGCTCGCGAAAAAGCCCCTCGAAAGCAAACACACCGACAGCGTCAGCCGACCGCTCAGCTTTCCGACACAAATCGCCGTCGCCCCCGACGGCCGCGTCGCCATCAGCGACACCGGCCACCACCGGATCGTCGTCACGAAAAAAACGGGCAAGGTGCTCTCGACCATTGGCACCGGCATGGGCGGCAGCGCTGACGGCGCCTTCGACGAAGCGGCGTTCAAGAGCCCGCGGGGCCTCGCCTGGAGCAAGAACGCCCAAGAGCTCTACATCGCCGACACGGCGAACCACCAACTGCGCGTCGCGGACTTCCAGAAAAACGAGGTCCGCACGCTCGCGGGAACGGGCAAGAAATCACGCGGCGTCCGCGACGGCGCCGCGCTCCGCACCGCGCTCCGCTCCCCGTGGGGGCTCGCGCTCGATGGCGAACGGCTGATTTTTTCGATGGCGGGCTCTCACCAAGTGTGGAGCTACGGCTTCGAAAACAAGACCATTTCCCGGCTGGCCGGAAGCGGCGCCGAGGGAAAGACAGACGGCGCGCTGCTGCTCGCCAAGTTTGCGCATCCGAGCGGGCTCAGCCTTCGCGAGCGCCAGCTCTTCGTCGCCGATAGCGAGTCGAGCGCGATCCGAATCCTCGACCTCGACTCGAACACCGTGGAAACCCTGCTCGGCCCGGGGCGCAAGAAGAACGCGCCGCTCCAGCGCCCGATGAGCGTTCTAGCGACCGCCGACGGCATCTACGTCGCGGACACGCTCAACGACAAGATCCAGCGAATCGATGCCGACGGAACGACACGCACCGTCGCCGGAGAAAAAAGGGGCGTCTTCTTCGACCCGAACGCCATCGCGGCACTCGACCAGGACCGCTTTCTGGTCGCGGACACGAATCATCACCGGCTCAGAGTCTTCGACGCCAGCAAGAACGCCGTCGAAGACTTTCCGCTCGAGGGCCTCGAGCCGCCCGAAGCCGCCGGTCACGTCGTCGCGGAGACCGACGCTGACCCGGGCACCGACGGCGCCGCACCCGTCGCCACCGAGTACACCAAAGCCATCGGCCAGCTCGGGCCGGGGAAAAACACCCTCGTCATCGCGCTGAAACCGCCGAAGGACGCCGAGCTCACGCCCGGCGCGCCCATCGTCGTGAAGGGCCGAAGCGGCAAAGACGGC
>JAJDAH010000251.1 GCA_029261965.1 Polyangiaceae bacterium | reverse complement strand
GCCGACGAGCCCGGCGGGCCCAGCGCTAACGCGTTCGCGGCCAGCTCGGGATAGGCTTTGTTTCGACGGCGAGCGCCGATCGTCGTCGGCGATTGGATCTGCGAAAGGTGACGTTGAAATGCTTCGTCGCCGACGATCAGGTTCCCCGGGAGATTCCAACCGTATCGCGTCCAGTACGCGAGGGTGTGCCCCGAGGTCCACTGTCGAATGTCTGGTGGAACGCCGAGCTCGGGGTGCCGCTTCGGAATCAAGCGTCCGAGAAATCCAGCGGGGCGCAGATCGTCGAGGAAGTAGGGAAGGTCTCGGTACAACTTCTCGTCGACATCCTCGGATTGGGGCTCGATGTAGAATCCCTCGGGAGCAACGGCGTGCAGCCGCAACAGCTCTCGCGACGTGCCGTCCTCGAGGACCTCGTAGACTGGGATGACTCGCCCGACATCGGGTACGTCACGTCGCAACGCATAACGCGTCGCCCGCGCCTTACCGACGACGAGCACGTCTTCGGAATGCTGGCGAACCAGTCTCGAAAAGGTCGGCTGCGATACGCCGAGCACATCGAGCAGCTCGCCCGACCCGCGGGGTCCGCGGGCGGTGAGCGCGACGGCGAGCTTGCGCCAGAGCGTTGCCTCATCGATGCGGGCAGGCATGAGAATGGATAATAGAATAGATAATAGAATAGATCGAGGGCCTCGATTCGAGGGCCTCCGAGCCGTTTTGCGGCTGCCCGGGTGGCTCAGAGAATGGATCAGATCTGTCCGTGAGACATCCCCATAGGGGAGTCACGTATAAGCGCCGATACGTCCACGTATCAGCGCTTATACGTGGAAAGGCACGCTCGAGCTGGCGTCGCTCCTAAAGCGCGTCGGCTACGGCGCACGACGCACTCCGACGATGCCCAAACGCCCCCTACGGCGGGCTCACATCCTTCACAACCGCCCCCTTCGGAAACGCCCGCTTTCGTTTCACTAAATCGTCCACCGTGTCACGAAGCGTCTCCCCCGGATCGCGCGGGGAGAAGCCGAGCTCGCGTTCGGCTTTGCTGGGGTCGCAGTACCAAAAGTACTGCGCCATCTCGACGCTGATTTCGTCGACCGGAGGTTTGCCGCCGACGGCTTCGAGGGCGCGACTGAAGAGTTTGTTGGCGCCGATGGCGAGGAAGCGGGTTTTGGGCATGCGCACGACGGGTGCTTGCACGCCGGTGAGGCGTTCGAGGCGCTTGAGGAACGCGGCGACGGTCATGTTCGAGGCGCTGAGCAGGTACCGCTCGCCGGGGCGGCCGCGGTCCATGGCTTCGACGACTGCGCTGGCGGCGTCTCTCACGTCGACGAAGGAGAGCCCGCCGGCGGGTACCGCGGGGATCGATCGGTCGAGGAAGCGGCGCACGTCTCCGGTGGAAGATTCGCGTTCGTCGCCGGGACCGAGCAGAAGCGTGGGGTTGACGACGACGACCTCGAACCCGTCCTTGTTTGCTTCGATGGCTTCGCGCTCGGCGTAGAGCTTCGAGCGGTAGTAAGGCCACCGCGCGATGATTTCTAGGGGCGCGCTCGCCGACTCGTCGAGCACCTGGTCGGGCTCCGTGCCGACGGCGATGGTCCCGCTCGTGCTGACATAGACGACCCTCTTGACCCCGGCGCGTTCGAGCGCGGCCAGCGCCGCCTTCGTGCCGTGCACGTGCACCCGGAAGAGCTCTTCGGCGTCGTCGCGGTCGCGAGAGACACCGCCGGCGGCGAGGAACGCGCCGTCGCAGCCCCGCGCGCTCTTCTCCACCGCCGCTTCATCGAGCACGTCGACGCTTTCGACGTTCTGGCCGTTCTTGCTTCGACCGCTCTTCGACACACACACCGTGTCGTGGCCCGCCTCGGTGAGCGCGCGCACCAGGTGCGCACCGAGGAAACCCGTCGCGCCGGCGACCCAGTACTTCTTCTTGTCGCTCATGTCAGTTGGCACCGTCTTCGACGAGCTTGAAGGCCTTCTGGAACGTGATGAGCAGCTGGATGTTGTTGCTCTTCACCTCTCCACTCATGAATTCACCGGGGCTCGGGGTGTAGGCCTCGCGCACGATTCGCTTGAACATGCCTGGGCTGGTCTTGAGAACACAATCGACCTGATCGGCGACTTTGCCCGGCGTGACGGTGCAGCTTTCTTGGGTGATGTGCACCGTCCAGCGCTGCTTACCGAGTGAGAAGTAGAACGTGACCGGTTCGGTCACGGTGCCGGCGACGAAGCGCCCTTCGAGCTCCGCAAACACGTCTTGAAGCGCGTCCCCATCGCGAGTGTTCTTGAGATCCTCCGGAGTGAGCTGCCGGGTGTCGAGCACTTGGTTGTCGCGGAGCGCCGCCACCGCGCGCCGGGCGAGCCGCGCCACCGCGCGCGAGGCATCGGTCGGCGACATGCCCGCGGTCAAGCGACTAAGCTCGGCGATCTCGAGCGGAGGACCGATGCGCGCGCGGATGTCTCGCCGACGAAGGACGGCGCTTCCCTTGGGCAGCGCTTGGTAGGTTCCTCCGAGCCACACCGGGAGGATGTCGACCTTTCGGTTCAGCGCGAGGTGTCCGACCGCGGGTTTGAACTCGTGAAGCTCACCATCGGTGCTCCGGGTCCCTTCGGGAAACACGAGCACGGTCTTGCCTTCCTCGAGCAGATCCCCCGCTTGCCTGAGGCTCTGTCGAAGGCCACCGGAGCGGGCCAGCGGAACGAGGTTGGTGAGGTTGTCGAAGTAGGCGCGACGCCACCTTCCGCCTTCGAAAAAGTAATCCTGAGCCGCGAGGGAGACCATGTTCTGGCCGTAGCTGCCGAGGGCGTATTTGACGAAGCCCATGTCGAGGTGACTCGAGTGGTTTGCGGCGACGAGCACGTTGCGGTTGTGTGGAATGAACGCTCGGCCGCTCACCCGCGGTTGCATCACCTTGTCGTAGAAACTCATCTGCCCGCGGCCGAGCCAGTGCATCGCGGCGTCCCGCAGAGCGGGCGGCAGCTCGATGGGCTCGCTTTCTTCGGTTTCGACCTTGGCCAAGTCGCGGCTCGACGCTTTGGACGTTCCAGTTTCTCGAACGAGCGCCTCCACCTCGGCGATCGTCTCGCAATCGCTCAGGCGATCGGCGTCGACGGCGCCCGTGACCTGCGCTTCTAGCGCGACGAGCAGCTCGAGCAGCATCAACGAGTCAAAGCCCAGGTCCCCACGCAAGCTCATCCCCGGCTGGACTTCCTTGGGTTCTCGTCGCGCAATCGCCCCGGCCGCGGCGCGTACCATCTTCGAGGCAGCGTCGAGCCCGCCGTCGGCGCCCTCGAACTTCGGCGGTCGCTCGGAGAGCGGCGCCACTCGTTCGAGCAGACGACGAACCTCGGGTCTCTTGACCTTGCGGGTGCTCGTTCTCGGCAGCGGCACGTCGATGAGCTGAGTCACGCTCGGCCGCATGTTCGGGCCGAGCTTTGCGAGGGCGTTCCTCAGGGATTTCTTGGCTCGCTCGTGGCGCTCGCCGCGCGGCACCCCTTCGTCGGCCGTGGGTACTGCCACGCACGCGAGACGTTCTCCGCCGCGCGGGTCTTCGATCCCAACGACGGCGAGCTCCTCGACGTGCTCGATGGTGCCGAGCTTGGCTTCGACGTCGTCGGGGTAGATATTTTCACCGTTCGAGGTGACGACGGTGTCTTTCGCTCGGCCGACGATGACGAGCTGACCCTTCTTGTCGAGCTTGCCGAGGTCCCCGGTGTGCAGCCACCCGTCCTCGTCGATGGTCTTCTGGGTCTCCTCTTCGTTCTCGGCGTAGCCGAGCATGACGTTCGGGCCGCGTGCATACACCTCCCCTACCCCCGAGCCGTCGGGCTCGTGGATGCGGATTTCGACTCCAGGGATGGGCTTGCCGACGTGTCCGGCTTTGGCTTTGGGTCCGCCGGTGGCCACCGTCAGCACGGGGGAAGCCTCCGTGAGACCGTAGCCCTCGGTCAGGTGGAGGCCGAGGCCCGCAAATTTGTGGTGAACACGCTCGGGGAGCGCGGCTCCACCGGAGACCAGGTAGCGAAGGTGACCTCCGAGCCCCGAGTGCACGGGGCCGAACAGCATGCGCCCTGAATCGATACCGAGCGAGCTTCCTAGCGACCGGTTCACCTCGACGGCGAAGTCGAACACCCGCGACGCCAGCTCGCCATGCTCGGCAACACGCGCGCTCACCCGCCGCTCGAGCATTTCCCAGAGCGCCGGCACACCAACCATCGCGGTGATGCGACCGCTCTGAAGCCCCACTTCGAGGCGCTCGGCGGTCAGCTCGTCGAGATAGACGATGCGCGAGCCCCGGGACAACGGCAGAAGCATTCCGCACGTGAGCTCGAAGGTGTGATGCAGAGGCAACACACTGAGCACGCGGTCGCCCTTGCCCAAAGGAAAGAGCGGCGCGAGCGATGCGGCGAGAGCCGTCAGGTTCGCGTGCGTCAGCATGACGCCCTTGGGGTTGCCCGTCGTACCGCTCGTGTAGATGAGCGCGGCCACATCGGTCGACTCGACGGCCACGGTCTCGCCGGGCGCACCGGGCAGCGCCGAGTCCTCGAGATCGAGCCAGTGCAGGCCGTCGCCGAGATGCTCGGCGAGCTCGCCTTCCACCTTTTGGTCGGCAATGCACACGCGAGCGCCAGATGCTCGTTGAAGGTTCGCGGCGGCGTCGGGCTCGATAGCGGCGTCGAGCGGTACCGCCGTGGCCCCGGCGATCTGGATGCCGAAGAAGCAGATGGGCCACGCCGGGTGGTTCTGCGCGGCAAGCAGCACCCGGTCTCCGCGCTTGACGCCGAGCGCCTGAAGGCGCCCGGCGCAGGCCTTCGACGCGTCGTTCCAATCGCGGAACGTCATCCGCGACAGGCCAGCTTCTTCGGTCCTCTGAAGCGCGACGGCGAGATCGAACCGCGCGGCCATGTCATCGAGCAGCTCGGGCAGGGTCTCGTGCCGCATCGGTGCCGCGCGCTCGCGCTTGAGCATCTTGTCCAGCTCCGGGAAGACCCACTTGTCGAGGCCCGGGATGTGCACTTCGAGCATCCACTGGCGCCAGTCGATCTGCTCCGGGGTCCAGTTGATCCGCGTTCGATCCGCCTCACCGAGCCGCTCGTAGGCGGCTCGGGTATTGTCGCAGCGAAACACGTACCCGTACTGCGCGGTGAACGGGATGAATTTGCCGAGCAGGTCGGCAATCTTTTCCTGTTGGGCCGCAGCCCCGCGAAGAGCGCGCGCGGTCGGTTTGACGACGGCCGCCGCTGGACCTACCGCTACCTTCGACAGCAAGCCGGACACGGATTTGAGCCCGGAAGCGATGGCCTTCGGACCGAACTTCTCGAAAGTCTCCTTGCTCAGGCTAGCTACCTCGACGTGAGCCAAAAGCGTGCTCACGATCGGACCGCCTTTGCCCGTCTTCTGGTAGTGGAGGCGCTTGTTGAGCCCGGTCAGCTCGATGACTCGGTTCATCGACACGGGGTTCGTGTCGCTCGAAGCGTACTGGTAAACCGGCTTGGCCCGACCCTCGAGTAGCTCCGCGAGGCTCAAGATCATGCCGCCGGCGACCATGTCGCACGGAATGAAGTCGAGAGGGTTGTCCGAGCCGGGGATCTGAAACTGGCCCTGACGATTCATGTAGATGATCGGCGCGCTCGTATTGATGCCCTCGTTCCATCCAGGAAACGGATGCAGCACCGACGACTCGATGATGGCGGGGCGGACGATGGTGTACGGCAGCCCGCTGTCGCACACGATCTGCTCACCGATCGCCTTCGTGTACGTGTAGGTATTGGGCCAACCCCAGAACGCCGCGCGCTCCATGCCCATCTCGGCGAGCCGCGCCTCGATGAACTTGCGTTTCACCCGCGCGATCTCTCGCTCGAGCACGTCGCCTCGCCCTGGCTCGTCGCGCTGCTCGAGATTTCTCTTCGCCTCGTCGAGGAATCGGCTCTGACGAAAAGCATCGTCGCCGCGATGGCGCGCTTGCTTGATGATGTCGAGGCACTCGTCGATCTCTCGATCCGGCTCCCAGTGAGCCCGTTCGAGCTCTCCGGCCCGGGGGAAAGGATGGTCGCGGGGGTGATCCTCGTCGATGTGTCCGGTGCGGCTTCCGGCGACGTAGGTCGTGCTGGTGTGCATGAGCGCGACGTCGCCGAGGTCGCGGGCCAGACTCACGAGGTTCTGCACGCCGAAAGCGTTCACCTCGAGGGCCTGATCGAGCGGTGGATCGAAATCGACGACACCCGCGGCGTTCACCACCACGTCGATCTCGCCTCGCAGTTCATCCCGAAGCGTCGCATCCAATCCGCAGTAGGGCTGAATCACATCACCGGCGACGGGCGTGACCTTGTCCCGGAGAAACATCTCGAACCCGGATCCGTACTGCTCCCGCAGCGGGTGAAGCGCCTCGCTCGTCGCGACGTCGTTCCAGTATCGCTCTTCTGCGGTTTGGCCGTCCTTCGGACGGACGACCAAGAAGATGCGACTGATGCCTGGGTAGTGGGTGAGCAGCAGGCTCCACCACACCTTGCCCAGAAAACCCGTGCCGCCCACGACCACGAGCTTTCGCCCGCGCAGCACGGCTTCGAGATCCAGGCGCGGGGGACTGCCGTTGCCTCCGGCGCTACCGTTAGCGCCCGATTCCGTCACCCAGACGCTCCTGAAGAGGGCAGAGAAACGTCCGCCATGACGACCGGCGGCACGTGCAGCAACGTCACGTCGAGAGACTTCGCCTCGCCGCCTTTGGCCATGTACAGAGCGTCATCCATCGTCGCCGCCGTCTCGTAGCCGAGCAGTTTCGGGATGTATTCGTTGTCTGCCCCGACCACGATGACCCTACCCAGGTACTGCCGACCCGCCTCACCCCAGTACCACATGTAGAACGGGTGGACCGGGTGGTAGGCGTGCCCCGTACGGTACATCTGTATGAAGGCGGGGTTCTTCGCGAACTTTTCTTCGTAGCGCTTGTGCAGCTCCATCGCATCGCGCGTCTCGGGCAGGAGGCGGTGCACGAAGTCGATGTAGGGGGCATGTTGCTCGTGGTCGAACTTGTCGGTGCACGAGTGGGTGATGATGAGGGTGCCGCCCTTCTTCACGAGCGGCGCGCCGCGATACATGTTGAAGAGATAACCCTGCGCCATCACTTGAACGAGCAACGGGTTCAGGTACGCGTGCACGTTGTAGGGGCTGATGAACGGAATCGGGGCCACCAAGACGTCGCTCTGCCCCTCTACGGGCACGGCGTACTGGTCGAAGGACTTTTCGAGCGTCTTCTTGTGCACCGCTTCGGTTTCCCCGGCGAAAACTCCGGTCACGCCGTAGGGTGCAGGAAACCTGTCGAAGATAGCCTGGCGCGCGCCCTGAGGTAGGCGTTTGGTCGTCTCGACGAGCCCCTTGAGCAGCAGGCGTTCGCGGCCGTTGAGGTCATCCTCGTTTTTCATCAGAAAATCGAGGTTCCTGTCGAACATCCGGTTGTTCACGGTGGTCTCGATCGTGAACACGTCGAGATGCTCGTTGGTGATCTGCCCCATTCGATCGACCGTGGTCGCGAGCTCGGACGCCGACGGATCCATGTAGCTGTGGCAGTTGCGCATCACCGAGGGATTGTGGTGCGCGCGCAGACTCTTGTACCCGCAGAGACCAACGGTCACGGACTTGTGGCCGCCATCCATCGGGACGAAGTTCACGTTGACGTAGATGACCAAGTCACTTTCGACCGCCCGCCGATTGAGCTCGATGACCTCGCCCTGCTCGGTCTGGCCCACCTCGACCATGTTGCTGTCGTCTTCGGCGTCGTGGTTGTAGAGCCGATCGGGCCAATAGGCGTCGAAGATGCGATCCCCGACGCAGTGGCGGATCTCCCAGTCCTTCATGCGGCGGTGCACGCTCGTCGCAATGATGATTTCAACGTCGTCGACGCCATAATCGGCGAGCAGCTCGAGAACGATGGTCATGATGCGCTCCCGGACGTCCGGGCGCCGCATCGGGGGCAACGGCAACGAAATGTCGTCCATCGCGATGGTCACCTTCATGCCTGGTCGGAGCTTGGCGTAGAGCGGATCGGAGCCCAGCGGGTGATTGATCGCGTAGCGAATGGCCGCATCCACATCCTGCAGCCCTTCCATCGGCGGCTTCGGATAGATGCAGCGGGTTCCTGCTGGCAGATCGATCTCGATGAGTTGATCGCCTGCAAAAACGACACGCGGCGCACTGCCACGCTCGAGGGTAACGACGGAGGGATGAGTCATGCTGTCAGGTCGAACAAAGGCCAGGAGTAGGCCTTGGCCATGAGCGCTAGGCGCTTGTCGGGGTTTACGGCGGCGGGATGTCCGACGACGCTGAGCATCGGCACGTCGGAGTAGCTGTCACTGAACGCGTAGCAATCGTCGAGGTCGTAGCCCTTCGACCGCGCATGGTCGCGAATGAGCCGCGCCTTCTCCGGGCCGGCCACGACCGGCTTGAGGAGCTTGCCGGTGGCCTTGAAGTCCTTCATCTCGAGGCGGTTGGCAATGACGTCCGTGGCGCCGAGATAGTCCGCGAGCTTGCTCACGATGAAGTCGAGAGCTCCGCTCACCAAGACAACCTCGTTTCCGCTGTCGAGATTCTTCTGAACGAGATCTCGGGCCTTGGGGAAGAGCGCCACTTTGATCACGGTGTCGAAGATCTCGTCCGCGAGCACGACTAGGCGGTCTTCGCTCATGCCCTCGTAGCTCGAGTACAGAAGCTCGTTGAAGGTGCGACGATCGACCATCTCGGCGAAGCTCATCGCGGGCGCCTTGAGCAGCGCTCGGCCCACTCGCTTCGCCGTCTGCACCGGCGTGCTCTGGTTCAGCAGGTAGAACAGCGTGGGATGGATCAAGTTCGTCGTGATCAGCGTCCCGTCGACGTCGAAGTAAGAAGCAGCCTGGGGTTTGTCGGCGGACATGATTTTGCGGGTCTTCTCCACAGGATGTCCCCGTGAGGACGGAACGACGTTCTTCGTACCTCGCCGAACCACCCGAGGAGCTCGATGGCGGTGGTTTCTCGAGCGCGGGTCGACGGATATTGCTGGAACCGCGTACAGCGGGGCTAGCTGATCATGTGAGCAGGGTAGAGGCTCGGCGTTTACAGCTAGAGGCTCGAGCCGCGTAGAACAGTGCGCACAAAGATGACGCATCAACTGATCGACCAGGACCTGGACCTCGACGCCGCCGCCGCGGAGCTCAGCGGAGCAAAACACCTCTACATCGACACCGAGTTCGAATCGAATCGCGGCGGAACGACGCTCTCGGTGATCCAAATCTCGCGCGGTGAGAAGACCTACCTCGTCGATGCGTTGAAGCTCGGGGCGATGGAGAGCCTCGGCAAGGTGCTCGGCGACGGAAACGCAGAGTGGGTGCTTCACGCCGGTCTTCAAGACATCGGCCTTTTGCAAGATCGGTTCGGTCTCGAAGAGCGGCCGCGAGTCTTCGACACCCAGGTCGCGTGGGCACTGCTCGGCGCCGAGCACTCGGTGTCTCTCGCCTACCTCACGTTTCGATTGCTCGACATTCGCACGATGAAGTCGCATCAAACCGACGACTGGAAGAGGCGACCCCTGCCCGCCCGGCAACTCGCCTACGCCGCGCAGGACGTCGAACACCTCCCAGCGATTCGCACCGAGCTCGGCAAACGCCTCGCCGAGCTCGACCGCGAAAAAATCGCCATCGAAGCAACCGCGGACCAACTCTGGCCCGCGTCGGAGCCGCCGACGCCACTCAGGCTCGAAACGTTTCGGAACTCGTGGCAGCTCGAAGCGCCGAACCACGCGGCACTCCGGTATCTCATCGAATGGTACAACAGTCTCGGCGAGAGACAGCGAGACGGAGCGCCGCTGCCGAAGACCTTCATTTCGATCGCCAGCCGTCTGCCCGAGACCGGAAAGGATCTCGCGCGCATCAAGGGCATCCCCGGTCGTTGGGCATCGCGCCACGGCAACGAGCTAGCAAGCCGACTCCGCCGGGCCTCTCGCGATCCGGAAGAAGGGTTCGAAGCCACAGCCCCACCCGCTTATGCGACGTTCGAGGAGATCCAACTCGACGCGTGGCTGGGGTTCGTTCGAGCTGAGATGTGCGCCGAGCTGCGTGTCGCTCCCGAGCTCGGGCTTCCGAGCCGGCTCGTCAAGCGAATGAAGCTCGCCATTACCGACGGCGGCGACCGACTCGCCGGCGCCGACGAGCTCAGCGGATGGAGACGAACGCTGTTCCTCGAGCCGTACACCGCTCGCTGCACGAGCGCGACCGCCTGAGCATCCGAGGACGCATCAGGCCCGCTTGACGAGACCGAACACACGCTTGCCACCGAGCTCGGTCGGGGGCAGCACCCGCACCACTTCGAGCGAAATCTCACGCAGCTTCCCTCCGGTCGCGCTCCGGATCTTCATGCGGTTGGGCCGAACGTGCAGCACGTCGCAAATACCGAACGCAAAATGGTCGACTCTATCCCCGACCTTGGGGAGCTCCGTGGATTCGTCGGCGTCGGGTCCCGCGGTCTCCGCCGCAGCCCGAGCGGCCACCGCCGCCCAGCTCTCTTTCTCTTGGGAGGTGACAAACCGCGCAAGCGACACCCCGAGAGAGCGCGCTCGCACCAACTGTCCACCCAAGAGCTCGCCAGCGTCACCGCGCGAAAGCACGATCATCCATGGTCCCGACGTCGGCCCCGCCAGGGACACCAGAGCGTGCGCACCGGTGAACACGACGTTTTCGCCCGCGGCGGTGACCACTTCGATGGATTCGAGCCTGCCGACTCCCTGAATCCAACCGTCTTGCCCGTCGGTCTCTTCGAGCGCCGGCAAGAGTTCGGCGCCATGGGGAACGATGGTCACACGGGGCATGGGTTAGTCGACGTACCGGCTGAGTGTCCGGCGCACAGAGCCGAGATAGCCCCCGCCGAACAGATTGACGTGTACCAACAAAGGATAGAGTTGGTAGAGCCCGATTCGCTCTTCGTGCCCGGGGGCGAGCGGATAGGCCTCGTCGTAGGCAGCGAAGCTTCGAGGACCGAAACCCCCAAACAATCGCATCATCGCGAGATCGACCTCACGATGGCCGCCGTACACCGCGGGATCGATCAAACACGGGTGCCCGGTCTCGTCGACGTGCAGGTTGCCGCCCCAGAGGTCACCATGCAGGCGCGCCGGCGGCTCGGTCGGACCGAGCAATTCGCCAAGTCGCTCGAA
>JAJDAH010000026.1 GCA_029261965.1 Polyangiaceae bacterium | reverse complement strand
GCCAAGCTCTTCGGCTCGCGTGTGGTACTTGGTCGCGCTGACGAAGCCGCCGAATTGCTTCACCGTCACCGGGTGCCGGTCGAGAAGGAATACAGCCACGACCGCGGTGAACGGTGGAGTCGCGTCGCCGGGCAGGTCCTCGCCGACGAGAGTGGTTCCGGCGGGCACGCGGACCATGTCTTCGCCTACGGCCGTTGAGCTCGCTTTCGGTCCGTCGTCTGCGGTGTCCGCTACGTCGGTGGGCGCGCGAAGTCGCCGATTGGGCAGCGAAGCGGGTTGGCTCGGTCGCCTCGGTGCAGTTTTGGCGGCCGGTGCGGTTTCGGCGGCCGGTGCGGTTTCGGCGCCCTGGGCAGAGTCGCCGGCGGCAACCGCTGGCTCACTGGAAGCGGCCCCGTCGTTTCGGTGCTCGCGAGAGCGTTCGCACGCCACTCCGACGAACGCGACCGTCACCCCCGCCCACAGGGCGCTTCGCTCAACGAACGACGATTTCGACCTCACTGATGTCACTCGTCTGATACCCGTAACGAACGGCGCGCGCCCGGAGCATCCTCGTCTGGTCGACGGTGATGTCGCCAGCATGAAGCGTCCATCTCGGCTCTGGGCCGCGATCGAAGGTGTACTCGATCGAGGCCCCTTCGGTCTCCGAGCTCAGGGTCACGTTGACGGGCCCGGTAAACTCGCCGCCTGGCGGTGTCACGACAGGGGCCAGCGTTACCGGCTGCATTCCGCCGGGCCAGAAGTCCTCGATCATGTCGGCTTCCGGCACGGCGCCGAAGTCGTCGTGCTCGGCCCGCCACGTCTCGTGCGCTACCCGCATGCGGGCCAAAACCTCGGCAAAAGCCGGATCTCCGGCCAGGTTGTCGATCTCGAACGGGTCGCTCACCGTGTCGTAGAGTTCCTCTTCCGGTTTGAGGTCGAAGTACCAACCGGCGGGGCCGTCGAGCTGGCCCGCCGCTTCGAGCCGCAGGATCTCCTGCATCGTGTGCAGGTTGCGGCGGTAGGAGATCTCCTGACCGTAGGGCTCGTCCGGTCGGTAGTTCTTGATGTACTTGAAGCGTTCGTCTCGAACGGCGCGAATGCGATCGTCCGCCTCGTCGTGGCGATCGGCCGCCGCGAAAACGTACTCGGGCTCGCTCGATGTGGCTGGGCCGAGAAAGACGCGCCCTGGCATGTAGCTTGGCACTTCCACACCAGCGAGGCTCAACAGCGTCGGCGCGAAGTCGAGAAAGCTCACGAGCTCGTCGAGCACCGCGCCCCGCGGTACACGGTCGGGGAATCGCACGATGAGCGGCACGTGCATGCCGCCGTCGTACACCCACCGTTTGTCCCGCGGAAACCCAGCACCGTTGTCGCCGACGAAAATGACGAGCGTGTTGTCGGCCAAGCCGTCCTCTTCGAGCCGATCGAGGATCTCGGCGACCTGGTAATCCAAAAGCGCGATGTTGTCGTAGTACCGGGCGAAGTCGTCGCGCACGACGGGCGTGTCGGGATAGTACGGCGGTACGACGACGTCGTCGGGATCCGTCGGCGTCTCGAGCACGACGTCTGGGCGCGGCACGGGTAGCGGATCGTCGTGGAGCTGCCCTTCGTGCGTCGTGAAGAAGGTGAATACGCTCAAAAACGGCTGTTCGGCACCGCGGGTTCGCCAATCTGCAATGGCACTCGACTCGTCCCAAATCGTCGGTGGGCCGCCGACCACTCCGCCGATTTGGTAGTCGGTCTTTGCGTTGTTGGTGCAGTGGTAGCCGCTGGCGCGAAGCGCTTCGGTGTACGCCTTGACCTCGGGCGGGGGCACCATGTCGTAGTCCCGGTCGAGCGTACGCATGTGTTGGCCGCCTATGGCGGTCGGGTAGGTGCCCATGATGAGCGATGTTCGGGCCGGCGCGCACACCCCGGACGGAGCGAACGCCAAGTCGTATCGGGCACCGTCCTCGGCGAGCTGGTCGATCGTCGGGGTCACGGCGACCGGATCGCCATAAGCGCCGAGGTGTGGGCCGATGTCTTCGGCCATGATGAGCACCACGTTGGGGCGGTCCCACGGGCTGGGCGGCGTGGGTCCGCTCGCTCCGTCATCGTCGCCCGCGCCGCCGCCGCCGCAGGCCGCTGTCGCGACCGCGACGGCGCAGCAGAGCCCGAGCCCAGCTGCCCGAAACTTGTGGCGAATCACCCTTCTCCAATAGGTGACCCGTTGCCCCGAGTCGCGTCTTTTTGCCGCATGACCTGGCGTTTTCCGCCGGCTGCTGCAAATTTTCGCCTCCGCGCACACGCGAGATTTCTTGCTCGAACCACGGCTGACCCAGGAGTGACGAACTCGAAGACTTTCTCAGTCGGCACTATGCCCACTTCGCCGCCGCGTTTTGCCGCGGGCGGCTCGGCATGGGCGACGGCGTGAGCTGCTCGAAGGACTGCCCATCGTGACCGTGCCGGTGCTGCGCGAAGGCAACGTCAGCCGAGTCGAGGAGCTCGAGGCCCTGGTCGCTCGTTCCCTCTAAAAGTCCGAAGCGTGGTACGAGCGGCTCGCCGTGCACGCCGGAAACCTCGAGCTCGACGCCGAGCAGGTCCAACGACAAACGGACTCTTCCTCCGAAGCCGAGGGGCTCCATATCTGGCCACGTGCATCGATCTCACCGGAGGTCGAGGAAGCGCTGGTCGTCACCGAGCGCTACAAGTTCGTGCGCTCGAGTTTCCTCACCACCGTCGTCGGATCCGAGTCCCACTGGCTCGATCGCCCCATCGTGCCCAACCTGCTCGACCATGGTGTCGACATCTACGCGGGCGCATCGTGATTCGCGAGGTCCCCGAAGTTCCCGAAGGGCCCGACTTCATCGTCGATTGGGACGCGCTCGACGCCGAGTTCGACTGGATCCGCGCCATGCGCGGCGTTCCTCAGGACCCCACGTACCACGCCGAGGGCGACGTCTGGATCCACACTCGCATGGTCTGCGAGGCGCTCACACGACTGCCGAGCTGGCGCGCGCTCGACGAAAACGATCGCCGGATCGTCTACCTCGCGGCGCTGCTTCACGACGTGTCCAAACCCGCGTGCACTCGCGAAGAGGGAGGGCGCATCACCTCTCGCGGCCACTCGGTCAAGGGCGAGCTCGAAGCTCGCCGTATTCTCTGGCGTCTCGGCGCGCCGCTCGTGCTTCGCGAAACCGTCGTCCGCCTCGTGCGCGTGCACCAAGTGCCGTACTTCGCGATCGACCACGACGACCCGCGCCGAACCGCGATCCGTGTGAGTCAAATCGCCCGGTGTGACCTGCTCTCCATGCTCTGCGAAGCCGATCTGCGAGGCCGACACTGCCAAGACCAACAAAAACTTCTCGACCACGTCGAGCTCTTCCGCGAAGTCTGCCGGGAGGCGGGCTGCTTCACCGAGTCCTTCCGGTTCGCCTCCGATCACGCCCGCTTCGAATACTTCCGGAAGAAGACCCGCGATCCCGACTACGCGGCGCACGACGACACGACCTTTCGAGTCACGCTCATGTCGGGGCTGCCTGCCGCCGGCAAGGACCACTGGCTCGCCACCCACGAACCCGACCTGCCCGTCGTCTCGCTCGACCAACTCCGGCAAGAGCTCGGCATCGGCCCCGACCGCCCTCAGGGGCCGGTCGTTCAAACCGCCAAAGAGCGGGCCCGCGAGCACCTACGTCACCGGCGCCCTTTTGCGTGGAACGCGACCAACCTCAGCCGAAAGATCCGTCAGCCACTGCTCGAGCTTTTCGCGGGCTACGGTGCCCGCACACGCATCATCTATCGCGACGCGTCCCCCGAACAGATCGAAACTCGAAACCGCGCTCGGCAAAACCCGGTCCCCGCCGACGTCATCGAAAAAATGCTCGACCGCTGGGAAGTGCCCGACGTCACCGAAGCGCACGAGGTGCGCTGGGAATCAGGACAACGGTGAGGCTCGCGCGGCGTCAGTAGTGGATCTCCGGCTCGGCGGTTTCCCCGGGTTTCGCGAGGTAGTCGAAGTCGCAGCCTTCGTGCGCCTGGGTCACGTGCTCCGAGAACATCGCGCCGTAGCCCCGAACGAATCTCGGCGGAGGATCTTTTCGTTGCTCGCGGCGCGCCCGGAGCTCTCGTTCGGTCAGCTTCACGTCGAGGGTCCGGTTTTCGACGTCGAGCTCGATGGTGTCGCCGGTTTGCACGAGCGATAGCGGACCGCCGATGTAGGCTTCCGGGGACACGTGCAGGACGCAGGTGCCGTAGCTCGTGCCGCTCATCCGGGCGTCGCTGATGCGGACCATGTCGCGCACGCCTTTTTGCAGAAGCTTCATGGGTAGCGGCAGCATTCCCCATTCGGGCATGCCCGGGCCGCCTTTGGGCCCGCAGTTCCGGCAGATGAGCACCGTGTTTTCGTCGACGTCGAGGGTCGGGTCGTGGATCGAAGCGTGCAGCTCCGCGTACGAGTCGAAAACCAGAGCCTTGCCCGAGTGTTTGAGCAGGTGGGGGCTCGCGGCGCTCGGTTTGATGACGGCGCCGTTGGGGCAAAGGTTGCCTTTGAGCACGGCGAGGGTCTCGCGTTTGTAGGGGTTGTCGAGGCTCTTGATGACGGCGTCGTTGTAGACTTCGGCGCCCTCGATGTTTTGCCCGAGGGTTTTCCCGTTGACCGTGGGGCGCGTGAGATCGAGACGGTCGCGGAGCACGTGAAGCAATGCACGCATGCCACCGGCGAAGTAGAAGTCCTCCATGAGGTGCTCGCCCGACGGCAGGATGTTGGCGAGCATCGGGGTGTCGCGGCTGATTTTGTCGAACCAGTCGAGGTCGAGCTCGATACCCGCGCGGCGGGCGAGGGCGAGAACGTGGATTGCCGCGTTGGTCGAGCCGCCGAGGGCGATGTTGACCGTGACGGCGTTGCGGAAAGACGCCTCGTCCAGGATGTCCGTGGGTTTGAGATCTTCCCAGACCATGTCGACGATTCGTCGGCCCGCCGCTGACGCGAGGCGGTCGCCGAGGGCGTCGACCGCGGGCACCGACGATGCGCCGGGAAAGGTGAACCCGAGCACTTCGGCGATCGACGTCATGGTGGACGCGGTTCCCATGACGTTGCAGGTCCCGGCGGTTCTGGCGCTGCCTTGCTCGATGTCTTGCCAGTCGTCGAAGCTGATGTTGCCAGCGATGAGCTCCGCGCTGTACTTCCACGCGTCGACGCCGCTGCCGAGCTTGGTTCCCTTCCAGTTGCCGGCCAGCATGAAGCCGGCGGGCACGAAAATGGACGGTAGGTTCATGGTGATCGCGCCCATGAGCAGAGCCGGCGTGGTCTTGTCGCACCCGCCCATCAAGACGGCGGCGTCGATCGGGTGACAGCGCAGAAGCTCTTCGGTTTCCATCGCGAGGAAGTTGCGGTAGAGCATCGTCGAGGGTTTCGTCATGATCTCACCCAGACTCATGGCTGGTAGCTCGACCGGGAAACCTCCCGCTTGGTACACGCCGCGCTTGACCGCCTGAGCACGCGCTCGGAGGTGGCTGTGGCACGTGTTCATGTCGCTCCAGGTGTTGACGATGGCGATGACCGGACGGTTGTTGAACTCGTCGAGGTCGTACCCGAGCTGGAGCGTGCGAGAGCGATGAGCGAACGAAAACGGTCCGCGACCGAACCAGCGTTGGCTTCTGAGATCACCGAGCTCTTTTTTCTTGTCCACCATGAGGGTTCGTTCCGATCGGGTTCGGCTGCGCGGTTTTTACGGCTTCGGCTCGCGCAGAGGGGAGGGCCATCGTACGGATTTCTCGGGGAAATTCGAGCAAGGTTGAAGCCAGCCGCGGCGTAGGGCCGCGGCCATCAGCGACTCCGCTAGTGTGGTGGACCAGGAGTCCACCCCACTCTGGAAAGAACCGGGACACGGATCAGACCTGTGCCTTTGCCGTCAGAACTCGGCGGCCTCGCGCCGGAGGGGCCGCCGAGTTTTGTAAGCAATCACAGATCCAGGGGACTAGGCTCGGCGCATGGGCGGGCCGAGCAAGCGATTGATCGAATCGACGCGCGGCGCGTTGCGCTTCGACGCGGCGCTCGCGTGGCTCGCCGATCGCCCACCAGAAGCGCGTCTTCTCGTCGTGGCGTCTCGTCTCGATGGGGCGAACCAGCTGCTGCGTGAGGCGATGGCAGCGCGCCCCGCGACTTTCGGCTGGTATCGCGAGTCGCTCGCTTCGCTGGCCGGTCGTCTCGCCGCGTTGCCCCTGGCTACGAAAAAGCTGGCACCGGTCAGTGCGACGAGTCTCGAAGCGGTGTGTACGCGGGTGGGCGCTCGGCTCGAAGAGAAGGGTGAGCTCGGCCGCTTCGTGAAG
>JAJDAH010000250.1 GCA_029261965.1 Polyangiaceae bacterium | reverse complement strand
TCGACTTCGAGAAGGTGGACCAGCTGTTGAACCTCGTGGGGGAAGTCGTGCTGGCTCGGGGACGCTTGCTCGGCGCGGCCGAAGCGCAGAGCGGGCTGTTGCGCGAGGTGAGCTCGCTTCGGAAGAAGATTGCGGAGGCGCTCAAGGACGGCGCGCGCAATGGCCAGAGTCAGAAACGGTTGTCACTCATCGACGAGCTGAGTCGGACGGAGCGTGTGCTGCGCGAGACCTTTGGCGACTTGGAGAGCGGGCTCGGCGGGCTCGGCCTCGCCGCGGGGCAACTTCGCGACAACGTGATGAAGCTCCGCATGGTTCCGATTGCGCGGCTGTTCACCAAGTACCAACGAACGGTCCGCGAGCTCAGCCACAAGCTCGGAAAAGAAGTGAACGTCGTGCTCGTCGGCCAGGACACCGAGCTCGACAAGGTGTTGGTCGAGCGGCTCGAGGATCCGCTTTTGCACCTGGTGCGGAACGCCGTCGACCACGGTGTGGAAACACCGGACGTGCGCGAGGCTCGCGGCAAGCCGCGGCAAGGCACCGTTCAACTCATCGCGAGTCAGCGCGGCAACCAGATCATCGTGACCATCGTCGACGATGGCGGCGGCATGGACGCCGCAAGGCTTCGCGACAAGGCCGTGGAAAAAGGCGTACTGAGCGAAGCCGAAGCCGCGACGCTGACGGATGCCCAGAGCTTCGAGCTGATTTTCCGCGCGGGTTTTTCGACGGCGGAGAAAGTATCGGACGTTTCGGGCCGCGGGGTCGGCATGGACGTGGTGCGCGATGCGATCTCCAAACTGAAGGGCAGCATCCACATCGACTCCACGCTCGGCGAGGGTTCGACGCTCGAGCTGCGCCTGCCGCTGACGCTAGCGATCACCCAAGTGCTCGCCGCGCGGGCCGGCGGCGAGCTCGTGGCGATTCCGCTGGACGCGGTGGCGAGCACCCAGGCCGCGGACGCCGCGGATTTCGAAACAGTAGCCGACGGCGTCTGTCTCCGAGTCGCCGATCGGCTGGTGCCGGTGGTGGACCTCGGCGAGGCGCTCGGTCTGCCCCAGGACGCCGCGATCGCCGAATCAAGCGAAAGCATCGTCATCGTCGTCGACATAGGCGCCGAAAGGCTCGCGCTTTTGGTGCAACACGTCCTGGGCCGCCACGAGGTGGTGATCAAGTCGCTGGGGCCGCTTCTGGCCGGCGCGCCGTGCGCCGCGGGGGCCACGCTCGTGGGGGACCGAGTGCTGCTCGTGGTCGATTTGGCCGAAGTCGCCAGTCGCAGCCATCAGCGCGCCGGCGGCACGACCATTCAGCGGACGAAGGTCGTCGCGCGCAGTCGAGCCCGCGTCCTCGTCGTCGAAGACAGCGAGGTGATTCGAGAAACTCTTCGCCGCGAGCTCACTGCGGCGGGGTTCGACGTTCAAGTGGCGCCGGACGGTGCCGCCGGCCTCGACCTCGCGCAGCGGCACCCCTTCGATGCCATCTCCACGGATGTGATGATGCCGAAAATGGACGGGTACGAGCTCACCAGAGCCCTACGAGCCACACCGCGCTACGAGACGGCACCCATCGTCATGGTGACGAGCAAGGACGCGCGGATCGACACCGTGCGTGGCCAGGACGCTGGCGCCGACGCCTACCTCACGAAACCGGCCGACGCCGGGGAGCTGGTCCGCACGCTCAATTCACTGCTCGAACGCAGCCGTCCCGCCGAAAAAAAGTAGAACGCCCACGCGCGGCGTGGAGCGTTGGCCGGGTTTGATAATCCCCCCCGGCATGTTAGGACGCGAGCCTTCCGCGCCCGGGCGCGAGAGCACAAGGAGCAACCTGTGGCCCGAAATCTGTTCACGTCCGAATCCGTCTCCGAAGGTCACCCCGACAAGATCAGCGACCAGATCTCCGACGCCGTGCTCGACGCCGCGATCGCGAAGGATCCGCGCAGCCGCGTCGCGTGTGAGACTCTTTGCAAGACGGGTTTTGTCGTCGTCGCGGGCGAGATCACGACCAAAGCCACCCTCGACTTCGCCAAGATCGCCCGACGGGTGATCAAGGACATCGGCTACACGAGCTCGGACATGGGTTTCGATTGGGAGACTTGCGGTGTGCTGACCGCCATCGAGCCGCAGTCGCCAGACATCTCACAAGGTGTCACCGAAGGTTCGGGCTTGCACAAGGAACAAGGCGCTGGCGACCAGGGCTTGATGTTCGGCTACGCCTGCGACGAGACACCGGAGCTGATGCCCGCGCCGATCATGTATTCGCACAAGCTGGTCCGCCGCCTCGCGGCGATCCGCAAGAGCAAGAAGGTCGACTTCCTCCGGCCGGACAGCAAGAGCCAGGTCACGGTCGAGTACAAGAACGGCAAGCCGGTCAGCATCGACGCGGTCGTCATCTCGACGCAGCACTCGCCGGACGTGAAGTACGACGAACTCCGCGATGCGGTGATGCAGCTTGTCATCAAACCGAGCCTTCCGAAGAAGCTCCTGACCAAGAAGACGAAGTACTACATCAACCCGACCGGACGTTTTGTCATCGGCGGACCTCATGGTGACGCCGGGCTGACGGGTCGAAAGATCATCGTCGACACCTACGGCGGCGCCGGGCGCCACGGTGGCGGCGCCTTCAGCGGAAAAGACCCGTCGAAGGTCGACCGAAGCGCCTGCTACTACGCACGTTATGTCGCAAAAAACGTCGTGGCCGCGGGCCTGGCGACGCGCTGCGAGGTGCAGGTGGCGTACGCCATTGGCGTGGCGCAGCCAGTCGGGGTTCACGTGAACACGTTCGGCACCGGGAAGGTCAGCGACGATGAGCTCGCCGACTACATCTCCGCATCGTTCGACATGCGCCCGAAGGCGATCATCGATCAGCTCGACCTGCTGAAGCCCATCTATCAGAACACCGCGGCTTACGGTCATTTTGGCCGCCGGGAGTTCACGTGGGAGCGCACCAACCGGGCGATGAAGATGGCCAAAGACGTGCTGGGCCGTCGGTCCGCCAAGAAGGGCGCCGGCAAGGCTTCCGCCAAAAAGGCGGCGACGAAGGCGACTGCAGCCAAGAAGACTGCAGCCAAGAAGACCGGCGCCAAGAAGACCGGCGCCAAGAAGACCGGCGCCAAGAAGACCGGCGCCAAGAAGACCGGCGCCAAGAAGACCGGCGCCAAGAGGGCCGCAGCCAAGAAAACGCTCGCGGCACGCGCCCCCGCCAAGAAGGCCAACGGCGCCGCCAAGAGGCCGAGCAGGCGGCCGGCACCGGCCAAACGTCCGAGCAAGCGCCCGGGCAAACCCGCCGGCGCCCGCGCGTAACTCGCCCTGGAGGCCGATCAACCTGCGGCGACGATACGTCGCACGAGTTGCCGCGCGTAGTCGAGGTCGAAGGGCTTTTCGATACACGCATTCGGCACGGTCTCGAGAAATTCACGTGCCTGCGGGAGCAACGCGCCAGCGGTCATGAAGACAAAACGGGTCGCCATGCCCGCGTTCCGCTCCTTCACCGTGCGGTAGAGCTCCATCCCACTCATCTTCGGCATTATCAGGTCGCAGAGCACCACGTCAAACGCCGAGCTGCCGAGGAGCTCGAGAGCGGCGGCTCCACCGGTGGCCACCGTGACGTCGTGCTCATCGAGCAGCTCACAAAGCGTTTCCGCCACCCGTTTTTCGTCGTCGACGATGAGCACTCTCCCCCTCCGACCGAGACTTGAGCTCGGGCTCGGTGGCTCACTGGGCTCGACCACCATGTCGTCGCTCGCCACCTCGAGGGAGACGCGCAGCGTCGCTCCCTCCCCTGGCTCGCTCTCGACGGAAATCTCTCCCCCGAGAGCGATGACGATGTTTCGGCAAATCGCGAGCCCGAGACCGGTACCGCGAGCGCTCGACTTGGTCGAAAAGAACGGCTCGAACACCCGAGCTCGAACCTCGGGATCCATCCCGGGACCGTCGTCTTCCACCTCAATCTCGACTCGATCTCCGACGAGGTTCACGGCAACCCGGACCCGATGCGACTCGGGCTCTCCCTCTGGAATCGCGTGAGCCGCATTCACGAGCAGGTTCACGAAAACCTGTTCTAGCCGCGCGGCGTCGCCAGCTACCTTGGGCACCTTCGAAATCTCCCGGACAACGCTCGCTCGGTGTGACAATTCGTGGTCGACGATCTTGAGTGCGCGCTCCACCACGAGCGAGACGTCGACCGGCGCCTCTTTCATCTTCTCCGGCCTGACGAAAGCTTTGAGATCCGCCACGATGCCGCGCACCCGTTGGGCGCCCTCGGTGGCTTCGCCGACGCGGTCGAGGGCGGCGGCACGCGACCCGTCGCTACCTAGATCGCGCTCGAGACACTCTAGGTTGAGCAGAATGTAGGCGAGCGGGTTGTTGATCTCGTGCGCCACCCCGGCGGCGAGCATGCCCACCGCGGCTAGTCGATCGACTTCGAGCATCTTGCGCTGCATGTTCTTGCGCTCGGTCACGTCGCGACCGAAGCCGAGCATCGCCGGAAGGCCGCGATACTCGATGGCGACCATGGATACTTCGACCGCGCGCTCCGGCCGGCGTTTCGCGCGGAACTCCGTTGGCGGCACCTTGCCGATGCCAGCCATCATCACCGGCAGAATCGCGTCGAACGAGGTCTGCACGTCCTCGGGGTGGATGAGCTCCGCGATGTTGAGACCGACGACCTCCTCGACCGAGTCGAACCCAAAAAGCATCGCGGCAGCCTGGTTCGAGTAGACGAAAAATCCGTCCCGGAGGATCGCGACGCCGTCCGGGGCCTGTTCGACCAACTGTCGAAATATGCCGTCGTCCAGCTCGGTACCGGCCATGTCCCCGGAGGCGAGCATAAACAGAAAAGCCCGCGTCGTGTTCGACGCGGGCTTTTCCAATGGGCGCGGCCACGGGGGCCGAGCTCCAACCGCTCCTCGTCAGATGTCGAAGTAGAGCTGGAACTCGAAGGGCGTGGGCCGCAGGCGCTGCTCGCCGACCTCGGCGTCGCGCTTGTAGTCGATCCACATCTGGATGGCGTCCTTGGTGAACACGTCGCCCTTGAGCAAGAACTCGTGATCCGCTTCGAGAGCGTCGAGCGCGCCTTCCAGCGTGCCCGGAACCGTCGGAACGTCTTTGAGCTCTTCGGGCGTCAACGAGTAGATGTCCTTGTCGAGCGGATCACCCGGGTCGATCTTGTTCTGAATGCCGTCGAGCCCCGCCATGACCATCGCCGGGAACGCGAGGTACGGGTTGCACGACGGATCCGGGAATCGCATCTCCGTGCGCTTCGACTTTGGCGACTGCGAGTAGGTGGAGATTCGGCAAGCGGCCGAGCGGTTGCGGCTCGAGTACGCGAGGTTCACCGGGGCTTCGAAACCGGGCACGAGGCGCTTGTAGCTGTTCGTGGTCGGGTTCGTGAGCGCCGTGAGGGCTCGCGCGTGCTTGAGAACTCCGCCGATGTAGTGCAGGGCGAGCTCGCTCATTCCCGCATAGCCGTCGCCGGCGAAGAGCGGCTTCTCGTCCTTCCAGATCGACTGGTGCACGTGCATGCCGTTGCCGTTGTCGCCCAGGATGGGCTTGGGCATGAACGTGGCGACCTTGTTGTTCGCCCGGGCGACGTTACGAACGATGTGCTTGAACCACATCAGCTTGTCGGCCATGAGGGTCAGGCTGTCGAAGCGCATGTCGATCTCGTTCTGACCCGCCGTCGCGACCTCGTGATGGCTGACCTCGACCTCGATGCCGAGCGCCTCCATGGCCAAGCAGATCTCCGTCCGGACATCCATCAAGGTGTCCATCGGGGGCGTCGGGAAGTAGCCTTCCTTGTGGCGGATCTTGTTGCCGAGGTTCGGCCTCTCGTCCTTGCCGGTATTCCAATCGGCTTCGACCGAATCGATCTTGAAAAAAGAACCGCTCGGTCCCTCTTCGTAGCGAACGTCGTCGAAGAGGAAGAACTCGGCCTCCGGCCCGATGTAGGCGGTGTCGCCGATACCGGTCTGCTTGAGGTAGTTCTCGCACTTTTGCGCGATGTGGCGCGGGTCGCGCGAATAGGGCTGGCGCGTGAGCGAGTCGACGATGTTGCAGACGAAAACGAGCGTCGGATGCTTGGTGAATGGATCCATCCGTGCGGAAGCGGGATCCGGAATGAGCAACATGTCGCTTTGGTTGATCGGCTGGAAACCACGAATCGACGAACCGTCGAACCCGAACCCTTCTTCGAAGATCTCCTCTTCGAGTCGATGGAAGGGAAAGCTCGTGTGCTGCCACTTGCCGGGGAAATCGATGAACCGGAAGTCCATCATCACCGCTCCGTTCTTCTTGCCAAACTCGATCGCGTCTTTGGGCTTCATCTCGTCTCTCCTTGGTCAGAACACCAGTGGCCCGCGGCGTGCCTTCGAGGCAGCACGAGCTTCGAAAGTTCTCGGTTTGAGCTCCCCGGGGGGAGGGTTTTCAGATGGCTTCTTCGCCGCGCTCGCCGGTTCGAATCCGCACGGCTTCGTCGATACCACCGACGAAGATCTTGCCGTCACCGATTCGACCCGTCTTCGCGCTCTTCTCGATCGCGTCGACGACCTGCTGCGTCAAGTTGTCCGGCACAACAATTTCGAGCCGAACCTTCGGGACGAAGTCGACCACGTACGCCGACCCACGGTAGACCTCTTTCTTGCCGCCCGTTCGGCCGAACCCCTTCACCTCGGTCACGGTCATGCCTTGGATTCCAACTTCGGACAGGGCGTCTTTGACTTCATCGAGCTTGAAGGGCTTGATGATCGCTTCGATTTTTTTCATTGGTCTCTCCAATCGCCAGTCTTGGCTTGGGTGTGGCCCGGGCGCCAGCCGTCAGGGGGGCGCCGATTTCCGTGAGTTTCTGACCATGTCGAGGCCACCGGTCTGAACTAACGGTGCGCTTGTTTCCAAACCGTTTCTCGATTGCATCGCCGCGGTATTTCGGCACGTTTGGGTCCCGGGCCGGAGACTCCCCAAAGTGTCCACAACCCTTGTGAATAACTTGGGGACTCTGAGGGTTGAGCTCAGCCAGGGCTGTTTGGCGCGCCGGGCAGAAAAGTGCCCGCTGGCTCGTCACCGAAGCACAAGCCGAGATCTCGCCCGGTCTGGAGCACGCCGGAGTCGAGGGGGACCGTTCTCAGGTGGCGGGTGGCTTCCTCCATAGACACGAGCTCGACGGCCCCGCGGCGAACCGAGACCATCCCGCCGGCGTCCGTCTCGGCGAGGAAGCGAGTGGCGGCACAGCCAAAGCGCAAAGCAAGCACCCGATCGGTCGCGACGGGGCTGCCTCCCCGCTGAAGGTGGCCGAGTACCAGCGACCGACTCTCCTTGCCGGTGCGACGTGTGATTTCTTCGGCCACCCGCTCGGCGATGCCGCCGAGTCTCGCATGGCCTCGGAACTCGTCTCCATCGCTCTTGACGACCATCTCTCCGCCGACCGCCTTCGCACCCTCGGCGACCACGACGATCGCGAAGTGACGGCCGCGCGCTTCGCGACGTCGGATCTTCTCGCACACCCGGTCCATGTCGAAGGGGATCTCGGGAATGAGGATCACGTCTGCGCCCCCGGCGATACCGGCATGCACGGCGATCCAACCAGCGTACCGGCCCATCACCTCCACGACCATCACTCGTTCGTGCGCCTGAGCCGTGGAATGGAGTCTGTCGAGAGCGTCCGTGGCAGTAGCCACTGCGGTGTCGAAACCAAACGTGACGTCGGTGCCCGCGAGATCGTTGTCGATGGTCTTCGGGACTCCGATGACACGAGGCACACCAGCTTGACCGAGCCGTGCCGCGATCCCGAGAGAGCCGTCGCCTCCCACGGCGACGAGCGCGTCGACCTGCCGATCCTCGAACCACCGGACGATGCGACTGGAAACGTTCTCGGCGATCGTCTTGCCGTCGCGCTGGACCGGATAGTTGAACGGATCGCCACGGTTGCTGCTACCGAGAATGGTGCCGCCCAGGTGGCCGATTCCTCGCACTGCCGCTCGATCGAGCAACACGACACCGTCCGCATCTCCCTCGATGACCCCACGATAGCCGTGGCGGATGCCCAATACCTCCCAGCCGCGCCAGTGTGCGCTGATCGCCACGGCGCGGATGACCCCGTTCAACCCGGGCGCGTCGCCGCCCCCAGTGCTGACGGCGATTCTGCGAATCCTCGGCACGGCCCTACGCTAGCCTCGACGCCGGTGTGGCGCAGCACGAATTCGACGAGCGACGCGTGAGCGGCCCCGCGCCGACCGAGCTCGGGCGATATCCGACCCCGGTCTTTCGCATCGACTCGCTCTGCACGGGCGACGCCGAGCTCTGGGTGAAGGACGACGGTCACACTTCGGAGCTGTATGGCGGCAACAAAGTACGCAAGCTCGAACGACTGCTACCGGCCGCCGCGCGACGCGGCGCGCGCCGGCTCGTGACCTTTGGGGCTTCGGG
>JAJDAH010000249.1 GCA_029261965.1 Polyangiaceae bacterium | reverse complement strand
CCTCCCGGTGGTGGTGCGCCAATGGCGCCCGCCGGCGGACCGCCCGGATCGTTCGTGCCCGGTCAGATCACCGAGCGCAGCAGCATCATGGTGCTGGTGCTCTCCGTCGTGACCTGCGGCATCTACATGATCTACTGGCTGTACAAGACCGACGAAGAGCTGAAGAACGCCACGAACGATGCCGACATCAACCCGACGACGGACTTGATTCTCTGCATCGTCTGCTTCTTCTACAGCTTGTTCCTCATGTACCGGAACGCGCAGAAGGTGCATGTCGTGCTCCAGCAGCGTGACCCGGCAGCAAAGGATCAGTCGACGATGATTCTCATCTGCGCCGTTCTCGGCGTGAGCTTCATCTCGCTGTACCTTTTGCAAGAAGAGTACAACAAGCTGGCCAAGCTGCAGGGCTAGTCAGCGCCAACAGAGCGACGAGCACGCTCGAGACGGCTCGGCTCAGCCGAGAAACTCGAGCGTGGTCTTCGCGAGTGCTTCGGGCATCTCCCACATCGGGAGGTGCCCGCAGCCGTTTAGGACATGCAGCTTCGAGCCGGGGATGCGCTCGTGGATCTGACGACCGTTGCCGATGGGCACCAAAGGATCCTCGTCACCGTGGACGACGAGCGTGTCGCGGTCGACGTCCTTCAATCGCTCGGTGCGATCGCTCGCGAGAATGGCCTGCAATTGCGCCATGAACGCCCCGTAGGGCGTCGGCGACTCCACGGCGATCTCGACCAGCCTGTCGATCACCTCGGGTTGGCGATCGGCGAAACCCGGCGCGACGAAAGCGGTCATCGCCTGGCGGGTGACCTCCTCGACTCCCAGGCCGGCCGGCGGCATGAACACGGCCTGCGCCGCCTCGGTAGGTTGGTGAATGTTCGGACCGCCGTGGTGAGTCGACATCAAGATGAGCTTGTTCACACGCTTGGCGTGCTCGAGAGCCACGAGCTGACTGATCATGCCCCCCATCGAAACACCGACGACATGAGCTCGTTCGACGCCGACGGCGTCGAGCACCGCGGTTGCATCGACGGCCATGTCCTCGAGCGTGAACGCATCACTCGGCTTCGAGGAGGCACCGGTACCGCGATTGTCGAACCGCACCACCCGAAATCGCTCGCCGAGCAACGCTGGATAGCGGTCCCCCCAGCGCTTCGAGCAACCACCAAGACCGTTGATGAGAAGCACGGTGTCGGCCGAACCGTTCTGGCCGCTCGTCTGCCAATGAAGCTCGATGTCACCCGAACGCGCGATGCCTTTTTGCGTCATGGGCACGCAGCCTAGCAGCTATGCTGCGCGGGTGAAGCGCACCGGGCGGAGCCGACCGCCCGAGCTCCGGCGCCATCGACATCGTGGAGTCATTTCGACCGTGAGCCCCGAGCGCCCAACCCACGTCATCTTCGACCTCGACGGCGTGCTGCTCGATACCGAGCCGCTCTACACCGAGGCGACTCAGCAGATTGTCAGCGAGTGGGGAAAGGTCTTCGACTGGTCGGTCAAGGGCAAGATGATCGGCCGTGGCCAGCTCGAGGGGGCCGAGTACCTGGTGGACGCACTCGATCTGCCGATCGCGCCGGAAGAGTACCTGGCTAGGCGCCTTCCGATCGTGCAGCGGCTATTTCCCTCGGTGAAGGAAATCGCGGGCGCGGAAAAGTTCGTTCGAGAGCTCGACGCGCTCGGCGTACCGATGGGGGTCGCCACTAGTGGCGAACGATCTCTCACCGAAATCAAGACTTCTCGCCACCCTTGGTTCGAGATTTTTCGCACTCTGGTGTGCGGTGACGATACTCGGGTCGCGCGCGCAAAGCCGGCGCCGGACATCTTCCTCGTGACGGCCGAAGAGCTCGGGGCTAGTCCCGCGAGCTGTCTCGTTTTCGAAGATTCCCTCGCCGGAGTCGAAGCGGCACGCGCGGCGGGAATGCCGGTAATCGCGCTCCCGGACGCCAACATGAACAAGGAGCCCTATCGCGACGCCGACCGCGTCGTCGCCGGTTTTCACGAGTTATCGGCGCATGAGCTTTTCGGCAGCTGAGGGCTCTCTCGATTCGCGTCTACGGCCGGTTAGACACCGACGTACTTCGCCCGCGGTCGTAGGAGAAAGCCAGCGCGCCGTTGCTCGAGCACGTGGGCGACCCAGCCTGCGGTACGACCTACGGCGAACAACGCCGAAGGCGCCCCCCGAGGCAGTCCCAGAGCCGCGGCCACCGCAACGAGGGCGATGTCGATCGTCGGCGGCGCTCTGTCCGCGTCGCGCATCGCACCGATGATCGCCAGAACGACATCGAGGCGGGCGCGTTTGCTACCCGCGATCCGCGCGACTTCCAAGAGGGGCGCCACGCGCGGGTCTCCTTTTTGATACAGCGGGTGGCCGAACCCGGGAATCGAATCTCCACGGCGCGCTCGATGATTGATGATGCGTTTGGCGCGACGCGGGTTGCCGACCTCGTCGACGAGCGCCTCCACACGTTCAGTCATGCCGCCGTGCATCGGTCCGGACATGGCGCCGAGCGCCGCGCCGAACGAAGCGTACAGGTCGGCCCGCGCCGACGCCGCCACCCGAGCAGCGAACGCGGAAACGTTGAGCTCGTGGTCCGCCGACAAAACGAGCGCGCGATTGATGGCGCGCACGACGGCGGGCTTCGGAGGTTTACCGAGGGCGAGCGCCGTCGTTGCCGCCACCGACTCGGCTCGAAAACACGCGGCGACCCTCGACGGCGCCATGCCGAGCGACAGGCTCGCCGCCATCTGCACGATGAGGGGGCGGGCCCGGTCGAGCTCGGCGTCGTCGGACGCGGCAAAGCGCCCGGGATCCGCGAGACCGAGCGCGGCCACGGTGAGCGTCAGCTTGGCGAGAGGAGTCGCCCCCTCGTGGGTCAAGGCTTCGAGCTGCCGCGCCCGTGCCCCGAGACCTCGCGCCGACCACACGGGACAGACGCTTGGCAGCGTTCCCGTCCACAAGAGCTCGGCCACCGACTCGAAGGGTGTGTCGGCGCACGCGAGATCCACGGCGGAGTGCCCACGGTAGCGGTGCCCGTCCGGGGCGATCGCGGTGATCGCCGATTCGAGAACCGGCTCACCCCATCGGAGGGCGTCGGCCGCCACCGCACCGTGCCCCGCACGCGCGCGCTTCCGAGCCCGAAGTCGCTCGACGTCCGCCCGGAGGTAGCTTCTCCGTTTGCCATGACCGCTACCGACGCTGCGCAACCGTCCGCGGCTCGCGTAAGCGTAAATCGTCTGGACCTTCACACCCAGCATCTTCGCGGCGGCTCGCGCGGAGAGAAAATCCGATTGTTGATTGTCGAATCTACGTTGATCAATATCAGGCATGCCCCCAAGTTAGCAGAAGCAATACGGAGGCACGCGAATGAGAAATCAACCAATCCATTGGGGGCTCGAAGGCATCATCGTCGCCGAGACGCGGCTCAGTCGGGTCGACGGCGAGCGCGGCGAGCTCGTTCTCGCAGGCGAAAGCGTCGAGCGCGTCCGGGGGCCCTACGAGCGCATCGTTGGCGCGTTGCTCGGCTCCGCGCTCCGCGAGCGCGAGCTCGTGAACCGGATCGGATGGGCGCGGGCCCGAGCGTTCGAACGACTCGACAGGCTCGGCGACGCGCTGTCGGCACGCACGGCCATGGCCGCGCTCCGCGCGGCCGTGGCCCATCTCGACGAGAGCCGGGACTCCGACGGCGAAGACACCGCGCTCGAGCTCGTCGGCGCCGTGGGCTTGTTCGCCGCCGCATGGGCCCGCGTCCAACGAGGGCGCTCGCCCGTCGCTCCCGATCCCTCGCTGGGACACGCCACGGACTTTCTGCGCATGCTCCGCGGCGAGCCGGCGTCCGACGCGGAGTGCCGCGCGCTCGACCGCTATCTGGTGACCATCAGCGAGCACGGGATGAACGCGTCGACCTTCGCGGCGCGGGTGGTGGCGTCGACGGCGTCCGACATGGTCTCGGCGGTGACCGCGGCCATCGGGGCGCTCGACGGTCCGCTGCACGGCGGCGCGCCCGGGCCCGTGCTCGACATGCTCGACGCCATCGGAGAGCCGGAGCGAGCCGGCGGTTGGCTCGCTGCCGAGCTCGACGGAGGTCGTCGCATCATGGGCATGGGTCATCGTGTCTATCGGGTGAGGGATCCCCGCGCGGACGTGCTAGAGCGAGCACTCGAGTCGCTGCCCGCGCCGGACGATGAGCGTCGCGCTCATCGCCGAAGGCTCGCACAATCGGTCGAGCGCGAAGCCGAGCGCCTACTGGCGAAGCGGCACCCCGACCGACCTCTGCGCGCCAACGTCGAGTTCTACACCGCAGTGCTTCTCGAAGGACTGGAAATCCCGCGCGAGCTATTCAGCGCCGTCTTCGCTACTGGCCGTGTTGCCGGGTGGACCGCCCACGTGCTCGAGCACCGAAAAACAGGCCGACTGATACGTCCGCTGGCGCGGTACATCGGTGTCGAGCCAACACCGTCGAGTGCACACGCTTCCTGACTCGCCGCCGCCGACCGTGGCGCGAGCCGTGCGACTCGAAGTCGGCTAGACTCGAGCCATGGGGAAAAAGAGTGTGCTCGTGGGCCTGGTCATGGTGTCTCCACTCGTCGTTGCGCCCGCTTGCGGGGGTAGTAGCGGCGAGGGGTTGTTCGCCGACAGCGACGGGAGCGACACTTCCGCGGCGTCAGGAGCCGCGGGAACTGCCGCGGACGGCTCGGGCGGCAGCGGGGGCTCGGCGGGAAGTGGAACCGGAGGTGGGAGCGCTGGCTCACCGGGCTCCGGGGGAGGCGGAGGTGGGAGCGCTGGCTCACCAGGCTCGGGGGGAGGCGGCGCTGGCACGCCGAACACCGGAGGTATGCCGGGTACCGGCGGCGGGAGCGCGGGCATGCCGGCGACCGGTGGTAGCTCGGGGATGCCGGGCACCGGCGGGGCTCCGGCCACCGGCGGAACTGGCGGCGCCGGAACCGGAGGCGGCGGCACGGGCGGCGGCGCCGGCATGGACGGCATGGCGACGCCAGGCGAGATCGCGTGCGACTCCAGCTCGTGCACTCTCAGTGGGTTTCCCCCCGACGTGTGCTGCGTCGTCTTGATGAGCATTTTCCCGACGATGTGCACCCCTTCTTTCCCTGGCTGCATCACCGGCGGGATCCCACTGGCTTGCGACGACGCTGCTGACTGTATGGGCAGCGACGTTTGCTGCTTCACCCGCGGCGCGGCGGGCAACCCGACCGGCTCCTCCTGTCACGCGAGCTGCGCCGACGGCCAAGCCCAGCTCTGTAGGACCAACGCCGAATGTAAGACCGGCTCGTGCCGCGCGGCCGCGATGTTGCCTGGATACGCTGCCTGCCAGCCGTGAGCCCGTGGGGCTTGATGCCGCGACCGAACCCCGAATAGATCTCTCAGCTGGGGCTCGGATACTCGATGATCGGCAACTTCCAAAGGTGGGCGCTGGGCGTATTTTTTGTCGGGACGATCTCGAGCGCTGGTTGCTCGTCGTCACCCAGCTGTGAGGCGACACTCTCTTGCGCGTCATCCGACGGCGGCGACGCGAGCGCCGCGGGAGGCGGCGGCGGCTCGGGAGGCG
>JAJDAH010000248.1 GCA_029261965.1 Polyangiaceae bacterium | reverse complement strand
TGACGGCGTGCAGCGGGGGCAAGGACCGCAAGTTCCCGTACGGCAACCAGCGCGTGCCTCGCGTGTGCAATGACAGCGCGACCTCGCCGCTCTACAAGCTGTTCGGCGCGGGCATCGACACGGCCAGGCTCGGACCAATGGAGCTCAACAATCCCAAGATCAACCAACTCGGCGGCCTGGCAAAAACCGGTAGCTTCTCCGGCTGCAGGACACCGAGCGGGCTCTACGACATGGTGGGAAACCTCCACGAATGGACGGCACATCCACGAGGGTCTTTTCGCGGGGGGTACTACCGCGACGTGACGTTCCACGGGCCGGGGTGTTTGTACGTGACCAAGGGCCATTCGGCGCACTACAAGGACTACTCGATCGGGTTTCGGTGCTGCTCGGATCCGCTTTGACCCGATCCGTGCGACCTCGCGGCCCGTAGCCCCTGCGACGTGCATCGGTTCGCGAACAGACGCGGCCCATCGAACTGGGACGCGGCTCGAAATACCTCGGTCGTATTGTCGACAGGCAAGGCGGCGCCGGGCTTACCCCCACTCTTTCTGACCGTGGCGCCGGCGAACGGCCGCTGCTACCGTGCGGTGTTGATGGGTGACGAGGCAATCACCGACGAGGGCATCGTCGCGTCGATGGCCAAGGGCGATGCCGAAGCCCTCGGACAACTCTACGATCGTTTCGCCCCGTCCATGCTCGCCCTCGCACGTCACCTCCTGGGAAGCGCCGGCGACGCGGAGGACCTCGTGCACGACGTGTTTCTCGAAGCTTGGCGACACGCCGGCGAATACGATCGCGGGCGAGGCACGGTTCGAGGTTGGCTGACGATCCGCACCCGCAGCCGTGCGCTCGATCTGTTGCGCTCCGCCGCCGTGAGCCGTCGTGTCGTCGCGCGTGACGAAACGTGGCAAAATTTTCCCCACGCGGACCTCGCCGACCACACCCTCGGCGCCGACGCGAGCCGCGTCCGCCGGGTTCTCGCCGAGCTTCCGCCAGAGCAGCGGACCGTGCTCCTCCTTGGCTACTTCAAAGGGCTGAGCTCGAGTGAAATCGCCGATCAGGTCAAGGTGCCGATCGGCACGGTGAAGTCGAGGGTGGCATCGGCATTGACGAAGTTGCGCTCCGTTCTCGGCGAGCCGCGAGGAGCCGAGTGATGGGCAAAACCAACTCGAGCTTGCCGGAATTCGTCCGCGAAGCGTTCGAAGATCAGGACCTTTCCCAGAAGGACTGCACCGAACTTCAGGACGCGCTCGCGCTCGTCGGCGCGCTCGTCGAGCCGGCAGAAGATGTGAGCGCTACCGGCCGCGCCCGCTTGCTCGCCGAAGTCTCTTCACCACCCGAGAAGTACGCCCCCTTCCTCGATCGACTAGCCGCGATGTTCGACTTGAAAATGGACGCGATGAAGACGGTGCTGACGGATTCGCTCGACCCGTCGCGGTGGGAGCCCGGCCCGGTTCCGGTGATTTCGCTGTTTCACTTCGATTCTGGTCCACGAGTGGCCGAAGCCGACACCGGGCTCGTGCGGATACCGGCGGGGTTCCCCTTCCCCACGCACAAACACCTCGGCGACGAGCTCGTCTTCGTGCTCGAGGGCAGCTATCGGGACGACGACGGCGTCCTGCACGAGCCGGGGGACTCGTTCCCGATGCCCGCGGGCAGCTCACATCGCTACGACGTGCTCCCCTACCAGGATCTATTGACCGCGGTCGTGCTTTTTGGCGGCCTCGAAATCGAAGGCCTGTAGCCCACGCATCCTCAACGCGGTCCGGGGCAAACCGGCGCGGTCGAATCGCTCGTATTGTTGTCCGGCCGACACTCTTGCCAGGCGTGGGGTGGCCCCCCATCGTCGACGACGGCGTAGAGCTGGTTCTGCGGTAGCGAGGTTACGAAAATGGAAACCTGCTCGGACTCCGCCGGCGCGAGCTCGCGCGTCGTCGTGGCCTCGCCGAGTCGCGTGCCGCCCGCGGCGGGGTCGCCATCGTAGAAACCCACGACCACGCCTGGAGGTACCGACGCCGCGCCGATGTTGCGAACCATAGCAACGAGCTCGGTCCCGGCGGCGCACCGGATCGAGGCGGTGACGATGAGATCCGGCGCGCTGAACTCGCCCGCGGGCTGGACGTTCTGCCGATAATTGTTGAGGCGAGGCTGAGTCCAATTCCGGAGCTCCGGCGCCGGAATGGTGCCGTCTTCGTTCACGTTGGTGACGTGATAGTTGTGCTGGTTCCAAATCCGGCGTGTGCGCACCCACTTGCCCTCGGTGTCGCCGAAGACACGCAGTCCGGTCTGTTTCGAACCGTCGTCGGGGCAAGTGATCGAGGAATAGTCGTTGGCCACGACAACCACGTCCGCGTGCCCGTCGGCGTCGACATCGGCCACGAGGGGATATTCGATGAGTGTGCCCGTGGTGTTACACGTCTTGAAAAGCTCTGTCCCGTCGAGACCGTTGTAGATGCGGAAGAAGTTCTCGTCCGAATAGACGACTTCCGCGCTCCCGTCTCCGTTGAAGTCGAAGATCGAGCTCCCGGTAGCCGCCGAAGAGCAGTCCCGCGTCTGCATCAGCCACAGCAACGTTTGATCCGCCGGAACCGACATATCGAGGATCTTCGTTCCGTCGACGACGGCATATCCGATCCCGCCGGCAACGGCCACGTCCGGCGTGCCGTCGCCGTTGAAGTCGGCGATCGTCGGCGGACCTCCACCGGTGGTCGAACCCGAGCTCCCCGCGGGGCAATTGTTCGGGAACGTGCCGTTGATGTCGACGCCGCTTCGAACCACGCGGAAGTTTCCGGGTTGGCTCGTGTCGTACCGCCACACGTTGAGCTGGTGATTCGGTTTGTCGACGCTCGTGATCTCGGGCACGCCGTCGAGGTCGAAATCGGCGATCGCCAGGTCAAAGCCCGGTAAGGACGCGTTCGCGAGCTCGGTTCCCGCGGCGTCCCACACTCTTCCGGGCCCGACGACGTCGAGCACGCCGTCGCCGGTGACGTCGGCGAGCGCCTTCGGTGTGCTCGGGAAGGTGGCAAGCGTCACGCCGTCGGTGCCTCGCAGCAGGCGGGTATTGGTCAGGATCTCGACTTGGCCGTCACCCTCGACGTCCCCGATCGACGGGAGCCGGCACCCAGCCTCTTCGTTGAGCCAAAGCGGGTTACCCGACGCGTCGATGGCTTGCACCTTGCCGTTGTAGGTGCACACGACGATTTCGTTCCCGGGTAGGCCGTCGAAGTTCCCGGCGGCGATCTCGACGGAGCCACGCAGCGGATTCACCGTCGACGAATAGCTCCACTTCTCCACGAAGGCCCCATTGACCAGCGAGATCGCCCACAGAGTCGCGTGCCCGGCGTTGTAAACCGAATCTCCTGACCCGTCGGAGGTGTTCGGAAAAGAAATGAACAAGATTTCCGGAATGTCGCGTTCGTTGACCGCTCCGTCGCAGTTGTCGTCGTCGAGCTGGATGACGATGGGTGACATCATGATGCTCGCCTTGTCCCAGTGCGCTTTGAGCACGGGCGTGAAAGCGCCGGATGGTGGACGGAACTCACAGTCCGGCAGGCACGTGAGTGGGTCGTTCGGCCCAGGCACGACGCCGGGAGCGCACGTGGGGGGCTTAGGCAGACATTTGCCCGTCGTGAGCACGGCTCCGCCCTGACACGTCCCGGAATCCATTGCCGGCACTTCCTCACCGAGGGACTGGTCGCAAAATTCGGTGGGAGCGCAGTCGGTCGAATCGATGCAGTCGGCTCCTGGAGTTTCGCACTTCAAGAACGAGCAGACGTCGCCGGTGCCGCAGCAACTCGTATCGCAGACTTGGTCTTCGGGGCAGCACACGCCGTTGATGCATTGGCCACCGTCGCAGCCGCCGGCGCACGCGGTTCCTCCGTCGGTGTTCACCGCGGCGCCGCTACCACCGGTTCCCGAAGTCCCGGCTCCACCCTCTTGGGGGGCGCCTCCGGTGTTGGTCGCGCCGCCGACGCCACCCGCGCCACCGAACCCGCGGGTGTCCTTCGAGCTTCCGCCGCACGAGGCGGCCATCGCAAGGGAAGCGAGCAGCGAGGGAAGCAGAACGAAACCAGACCGGAGAGACAAGTCAGCCATGATTCGACGAGTCTACGCCGGCCCACCCGGGGCTCGCCACATTCAGCTGACGGGTTTGATCGAGTCGAGCAGGCCGATGAAATCTTTCCGCGCCGCTTTCACCGTCGCCATGGGGCCTGTCATCTTGAAAAAGTAGTGTCCGGTGGGGGAAGACACGATGGCGCCGAGAAGCGCAAAGTCCTTCTTGGGCACTTTTTTTCCCATTGGTGGCCCGGACATGAACAGCCCTCGCTCGATCTCGACGAGGGTCTGTTTGTGGCCGCCGACCTCCCGATCCGACCGCTTGGCCTGGTCTCTGGGGGTGTCGGGGAACTGAGCGAGCCACCGGTCGACGTTGGCGTCGACCCCACCACCGAACTTGGGCCCGAAGTAAAAAAGGTGCAGCTCGCCGTCTTCGGGATCTCCCTTCGCCTTGGGGATGGCGTAGCTCGCCTTGCGCATCGAGCTTTTGGGATCGACCCGCCTCCACGAGGCTGGATCCGTCCACGCGATTCCGAGCTTCTGCGCGCCACCGCCAGCGGGACCCTTCATCCCGGCGTGCGGGTCACCAGCGTGCGGGTTGCTCGCGTGCGGGTTGCTCTTGCGGGCTCCCGGGAGCTCGGGGCCGGTGTAGACCGACGGCTCCTTGGGAGCCTCCGGCTTGGGCTCCGGCGCCTTCTTCTCGCAGCCAACGGCGAGGGCCAACGCCCCCACGAAAACGAGGTTTTGCCACTTCACGCCGGAATCGTGGTGCAACGAGCCCGGGCCCGCAACCACTGTAACCTCCCGCACGTCGAGCGCGTGAACCCGTTGAAAACACGAGGTGTCACGATGAATGCAAGCTCACAATCGGAAAAGGTCGATGCCATCGTGGTGGGAGCGGGGCTCGCCGGCCTCACCGCCACCGCCCTGTTGGCGAAGTCCGGGGTGCGCGTGGTCGCGCTCGAAGCCACCGGCGCCATCGGCGGAAGCGCGCGGACTGACGTGCGCGGGGATTTCTCGCTCAATCTCGGGCCTCACGCGCTTTATCGCAGCGGCGCTGGTCGCGCCATCTATCGCGAGCTCGACATCGAGGTCCGGGGCAAGCTGCCCCCGGCGCGCGGGCTCGCCCTTTTCGACGGCGCCCTCACGAAGCTACCCCTGGGACCCTGGTCCACCCTGACGAGCGGCTTGTTGAGCTTCGGGGGGAAAATCGAGCTCGGGCGCCTGATGAGCCGACTCTTGTCGATCGACCCGGAGGAGCACCACGAGACGACCGTGGGCCAATGGCTCGACGAGAACGTGCGCGACCGCCAGCTCCAACAGCTGATCGAAGCTCTCGCTCGGCTGACGTCGTACGCCAACGCCCCCGCACGACAGAGTGCTGGAGCTTTCTTCCGGCAGCTCAAGCTGGCGAACGAAGCCGGCGTGCTCTACCTGGACGGCGGCTGGCAGACCCTGGTGGATCAGCTCGCCAACCGCGCAAGAAAGGACGGGGCCTCGATTCGAACCCGCGCCAAAGTCGTCGCTCTCACCCGGCAAGAGCGTCACTGGCGGGCGCAGCTCGACAACGGCCAAAGCTATCGCGCGGACAACGTGCTCATCACTACGTCGGTCGGGCCGGCAAAACGTCTGATCGAAACCGCCGGGACGGTCGTACCGGACGCGTGGCAACACCAAAAACCGGTGCGCGCGGCGTGCCTCGACCTCGGGCTCGACTCGCTCCCACGCCCGGCGAACCGCTTCGTGTTGGGTATCGACCAGCCCGTCTACCTCTCGGTGCACTCTGCGTCGGCCGATCTGGCACCGCCCGGTGGTGCGATGATCCACGTAGCCAAATACCTCCCACCGGACACGAGCTCGGCCCCGGCAGACGACGAAGCCGAGCTTGAAAGTTTGCTCGATCTCGCGCAACCGGGCTGGCGCGAGCAGGTGTGCGAACGCCGGTACTTGCCCCACATCACCGTCGCCAACGCGCTCGACTGCGCCGACTCCGGTGGCATCCCGGGCCGCCCGTCACACGATTCGACGAGGCTCAGGGGCGTATTCGTCGCCGGAGACTGGGTGGGCCCGGAGGGCGTGCTGTCCGACGCTTCGCTCGCCAGTGCCAAAGCCGCGGCCCTGGCGGTGATGGAGCGTCGGACGATTTCGGCGGCGGCATGAGCTCGGGTATCGTTCCTCGACCCGTGAACGCCGACCTCTTGTACGCCGAGCACGGCCGATATCTTTGGAGCCTCTGCTACCGGATGACGGGCAACGCCGCCGACGCCGAGGACTTGGTGCAGGAAACGTTCATCCGCGCGATCGAAAAACCACCGCCAAAAACCGATGCGCCGATGCGGCCGTGGCTCGTGCGCGTCGCGATGAATCTCTCGCGGGACCTGCTACGGAGGCGGCGGCGGCGCGGGTATCGTGGCAGCTGGCTGCCGTCCCCGGTCGAGCTCGACACCGACTGGCTCAGAGAGAACGAAATCGAAGACTGTGCGTCCTCTCGCTACGACACGATGGAGAGTCTTTCGTTCGCGTTTCTTCTCGCGATGGAACATCTGACCCCAGCTCAGCGCGCCGTTCTGATTCTTCGCGACGTCGTCGACTATTCGGTCCGAGAAACGGCTCAGGCACTCGACATGAGCGAAGCGAACGTCAAAGTCACCCATCATCGGACCCGTGCAAAAATGGCGACGTACGACGACTCTCGGCGACCTCCGACACCGGAGCTGGTCGAAAAAACCGCCAAAGCACTGACGAGCATGCTCGCCCTCTTTGCCGCCGGTGACTTCGTCGGGCTCGAAGGCATGCTCGCCACCGGCGTGCGAGCGGTAAGCGACGGCGGGGGGGTGACGCCAGCGGCAAAAAAGCCAGTGGTCGGTCGCGAGAAGGTGTTCAAGATGTATTCGAACTTGGCGCAGCGGTTCTCACCCAACGCCAAGATGCAGGTGCGAATCATCAACGGCGTGCCCGCCCTCGTTGCGGAGGACCCCGATGTTCAGAAACCGAACGCGGCTCGCTCGGTTCTACGCATCGAGCTCGACGAGTCTGGAAGGGTCTGCGAGATCCAAACGGTACTCAACCCTGCGAAGCTGACGGCAATCTGGCCAGCCGCGCGAGCTGACTGAACGGCTTGGCTTGACGCGCTTCTGGTGCCGATGAACGAATCGCCGATGAGCGACATTCGGAAAAAGATCGAGAAACGCGTCGACGAATTCGTCACGGACATCGAAGCGCTCATCAAGGAGGCGGCGCTCGAATCGGTGACCAACGCTCTGGGCGGTCGCGAGGCGCCGGCGGCACGCGCGAGCCGCGCGCCCAGCAACAAGGGCAAGCCCACGGGTAGCAAACGTACCGCCTCGGAAATCGACTCGTTGCGGGCGGAGATCACCGGCTTCGTACAGGCCAACCCCGGCCGTGGCGCCGAGCAAATCTCGAACGCTCTTTCGACGACGACAAAAGAGCTGGCATTGCCGATGCGAAAGCTCGTCGCCGAGGGACGCCTTTCTACCAAGGGCCAAAAGCGCGCGACGAAGTACTTCGTGGGCCGTGGCCCGGGCTCGAGCAAGCCGCGAGACACGCGAAAGCGCTAGTTGGTCGAAGGAAGCGACGCTTCAAGGCGCTGGATCGCCGGGGACGGCGACTTCCCGTTCATCCGTCGTCGTTGCCGTCCGAGCTCGGTGGCGGTGGCTCGGAATCGGCGAGCAGCAAGAGCCGTCGACTCGGGGGGCTCGACAGGGGAGCGCTGGGCGGTGGCGCCGGGTCAGTGAGGTGAGCGTCATCCAACGCGTCCAGGTGCGTTGGTCGGTCGTCGACTGGTGGGCGATCCGTCGCAGCGAAGTCGGCCACCGACGGAGGTGGCACCGTGTCGTGGGTGAGTTCCAGCCGGGCCACCGGCGCATCGTTCTCGGTCGACCGTTCGCCCTGCGGTGCCACGAGAGGCAAGGGCGGCTCGCTGCCACGATCGAATTGGGAGGGGACCGCCGGTCTCGCCGACTCCACCGGCATCCAAGGCCGAAGCTGGCGTTTGAGCTCGAGCGCGCTCTGAGGTCGGTCTTGCACGTCCTTGGAAAGCGCGCGAAGAACCACGCGTTCGAGCGCGCTCGGAATCGAGCGATCGTAATACCGGAGCGGCTTCGGGGGGCGCGTCAGAACGTCCGCCAGCACCAGCGACGGCATTTTGCCGACGAATGGCGCCCGCCCAGTGAGCAGCTCGTAGAGAATCGCAGCCGACGCGTAGATGTCTGCTCGACCATCGACTTCGTCACCCGCCGCTTGCTCGGGCGCCATGTAGCCGGGTGTGCCGAGGATCCGTCCCGACTCATCCGGGTCGCTGCCGTCGGGATGCACGCCCTTGGCGATCCCGAAGTCGAGCACTTTCGCCACGGCCTGGTTCGGGTGTGGGTGCACCACCATGATGTTGGCGGGCTTGAGATCGCGATGCACGATTCCCAAAGCGTGCGCCGCTTCGAGCGCATCGAGCACCTGCGACAGCAGCTCACAAGCGAACGGCGGTCCGAGCGCACCGCGGAGCTGCACGATGATGTCGAGTGTCTCGCCGTCGCACAGCTCCATTACCTGGAACGGCACGCCGTCGGCGGTTTCCCCCTCCCCGAGTACTTCGACGACGTTTCGATGGGCAATGCGTTGCGACGCCTGTGCCTCGGCGATGAAACGTTGCCGGATCTCGCCGTGCTGAGCCAACTCTCGATGGAGAATCTTCAATGCCACCCGCCGGCCGAGCTCGATGTCGAACCCCTCCCACACCGCTCCCGCGGAGCCGGTGCCGATGAGCTGGTCGAGACGGTAGCGATCCTCGAGAACCGATCCGGCTGCTTCGGTCGCGCCCTCGACTCCCATCTCGCTCAAGCCGGCTCTCGGTGGGTACGGGTAGCCGCTGCCTGAGCCGTCGGCATGACCTGCATCGTGTGAATCGATACGTGAGCGGGCAGGCTCACCGCGAAAGCGATGCACTCGGCGACGTCGGCCGCACTGAGCGGTTTCAAGCCGCGATAGACCTGCTTTGCCCGGTCCGCATCGCCGTGGAAGCGCACATCGCTGAACTCGGTTTCCACCATGCCCGGCTCGATGACCAGCTCCCGGATCCCCGTGCCCAAGAGCTCCAGCCTGAGCGACTTGGCGAACGCTTCTACCGCCGCCTTGCTCGCGCAGTACGCTGCGCCTTTTTCGTAGGGATCCAGCCCGGCGACTGAACCCACATGAACGATGTCCCCCTGGCCGCTCGCGATCATGACCGGAAGAAACAGCCGCGTCATGCGCATGAGCCCCATGACGTTGGCTTCCAGCATTTCGCGCCAGTCGGCTTCGTCGCTATCCACGACGTTCGCGAAACCGCGCGCCAGCCCTGCGTTGTTCACGAGCACATGCACCATCGAGTGTTTTTCGAGGACGCGGTCGACGAATGATCGACACGAGTCGGCGTCCGCGACGTCGACGACGACCGCATCCACCTCGGTGGTCGCCTGGAGGCGATCACGCAAGCGTTCCAGGCGATCGCCTCGGCGGGCGGCGATGACGAGCTTTGCGCCGCGTTCGGCCAAGGCGAGGGCCGTCGCTTCCCCGATGCCACTCGACGCGCCTGTCACCACGGCGACGCGCGCTTCGAGCGGCTTGCTGTTGGGCGAGGGCATCTTCGGGAGGCGTCGGCCGCCATGCACGGCCAACCAAACGAGAGCGTCGTCCTGAGACCAGTAGCCCCGCCACCATCGAGCGACAAGTCGCGGCTGACGGCGCGGCGCGGCTCCCATCGATGTCCGGGCGGCCGCTTTCACGGGCGCGGTGCGCGAGCAACCTCTGCCGAGCGGACGTCGGCGGCGACGTGATACCCGAACGGACATTCGTGTCGGTGGCACGGTTTTGGGATCGCCCTCCGAACCGCGTGTGGCCCACGAAGTGAACTCCGAGTGGAGGTTCGAAGCACTGGTGCGGATGCTCGACGCTTGCTCGAGCGCGGCTCCGGTAGCGCCGCCCAAAGACGCCTCCACGCGGCACGCCCGAACGCACGCCCTTCCCGGTAGTTCGGCCCGTGGACCGGGGCGTGCTTTCCCGGGTCGAGTCGGTGAGCTAAACTCGCTAACGGTTTGGTTAAACTCGCTTACCGGGGTCGTGATGCCTAAGGTTCGTTCCACCGCGCTGTTGCTCGTCATGGCGGGCGTCGCGCCCGCTCTCATTCTTCACTGCTCCAGCGCCGATGCGCCCCCGGGAGGGTTCCGCCCTCAGGAGGACGCGAGCGGCACCGGCGGTACTGGCACGATCGGGGTCGACGTCACGACGAATCGCCCGGTGATCTGCAACGAGCCGACGGATTCAGACGGCGACGGGATCGCCGACGAGATCGAAAACGACGGCACGGCAGACCTCGACGACGCCAGAAAAGACGATCTCGACGGAGACG
Organism: Polyangiaceae bacterium; assembly: GCA_029261965.1. Taxonomy (GTDB): domain Bacteria; phylum Myxococcota_A; class Polyangia; order Polyangiales; family Polyangiaceae; genus JAJDAH01. The sequence goes on along the minus strand of JAJDAH010000248.1, from coordinate 27,180 downwards.
GCACGCCCGATCGTGACGACGACGATACGGACGGTGACGGCATCAGCGACCAGGTCGAGCGCGGGCACAACGACCCCAACACCTGTGCCGCACCCGTTGACACCGACGACGACGGTCAGTTCGACTTCGAAGACGCCGATTCGGATGGCGACGGCGTGCTCGACGCACTCGAGAAAACGGGGTGTGTCAAAGACTGCCGTATCGAAGTCGACTGCGACGAAGATCCCGGCGGTGCCATCGACATCATCGAAGTGGCGGCGGGCGACGACCCTTGTGACGACATCACGCCGCCGGACGCCGAGCTGTTCTTCGAGGTGCCGTTCAACGATGGCGAGAAGCGAAAGCGCTTCACCTTCTCGACCGGAGTTCGGGACGCCGACATCTACTTCATGATCGACACGACGACGTCGATGCAGCCGGCTATCGACAACATTCGTGCGTCGCTCGATACGACGATCATCCCCTCGGTCCTGAACGGCAATCCCACGGCCAATCCCCCGATCCCCCCGGTTCCGGGAGCATGGATCGGGATCTCGGACTTCAAGGATGTGCCCTGGTCGCCCTGGGGAGCGCCCGGCGACGGCATCCTCGGGTTCCGGTTCGATCTCGCCGGGACCGGCACGCTCACCTACGGCAACGTTTCGCCCCCGATCGACAACGCGGGAACGCTGAGTGCGCCCCAGAACGTGCGCGACATTCTCAACAGCCTCACGGCAAATGGCGGCGGAGACGCCCCCGAAGCCGCGACTCAAGCGCTGTGGCTCGCGTCGACGAACGAGGACTACCGCGCGGTTGGAGGCGGGGAGCCGTGGCCGCCGGGAGATCCACCAGGCAGCGGCAACTTCGACGCCGCAGAGTGGCGTCAAAACTGCGACGACCCGAGCTACATCGGCCGCGCTTGCTTCAGGCCCGGAAAGCTTCCGGTCATGGTCATCATCACGGACGCCGGCTTCCACAATGGCCCGACGTCGGCGTTCGACTACCGGCCGCCTCCAGGGGGCAATGTGAACGGCACCAAGACCTACGCCGCGGTCTTGGACAAGCTCAACTCGATCAGCGCGAAGGTGGTCGGCGTTCCAGTCAACACCGGCACGCCGGGACAGGCCCGAAACGATCTCATCAAGCTCGCCGAGGATACGAACAGCTTCTTCTTCGAGCCTGCTTTTGGCGCCGGGGAAACACCGCTCGTCGCGGACGAGACCGGTTCCGGCAACGTGTCGACCGAGGTGGCTCGACTCATCGGACTGCTCGCTGGGCTCGGTGTGAACAACGTGACCACGCTCACCGAGAACTTCTCCTGCGCCGGCAACATAGACTGCAACGGCGACTCCATCCCGGACCCGCCCTACGAGAACTTCGTCGACCAATCCACCATGATGCCCTTCGACGCCTCGACGCTCGTGAAGGACGTCGTCACGGTCGATTCACCTCCGCCGCGTCCCTACGCCGGACTGGACGTGCACACGTTCTTCGGGGTCCGCGGGGACACGACGGTCGAGTTCGAGGTCGTCGCCGAAAACACGACACTTCGAACGACGTCGATCGTCGTGGTTCGCGCGCTTCTCCGGGTCGAGACTCCGACCGGTCAGGCCCTCGGCGGCGCGGACGGCGTCAAGACTATCTTCCTGGTGATCCCGCCCGCCGAAGTCGTGTTTTAGGGGCGTTTTGCGGCGCCAAGCCGCGCACTCGGGTAGGCTCCTGTGCCGATGAATCCCGTGCGGGGGCGCTCCGTCATACGCACGATGCGCCGAGTCGCGCTCGCCGCCATCGGGGCGACGCTGCTCTCGACATCGGTCGCGTGGGCGCAGCCGGACGCCCCGGACCCGAACCCCGAGGGCGAACCCGAGGCCGGCGCGCCGAAACCACCCGAGCCGGGCGCGTCTGAAGCGCCGTCCAACCCGCCGGACGAACCCATGGACACCTGGGGCGGCGGAAAACGATCGGCCCCCGTTCCCCCACCGGCCGTGGCCGAACCGCCTCCTGTGGATGACATCCCTGCACGAGTTTCGCCCACGGTCGTTCCCACAGCGAGAGGAGACGCTTTCGAATCCGACGGCGCCGTCCGCTACGTGCTCCAAGCCATCGAGGTTCGGGGCAACCGAAAGACGCGCGCCCGCACGGTGCTCCGCTACGTGCCGTTCGAGGCAGGCGACGTGCTCGATGTCGATGACACCCGCATCGAGCTGACCCGGTATCGGTTGCTCGGCACGGGTTTTTTCCGCGACGTGCAGTTGGCTCTACGCAAGGGCGCTCAGCGCGGACACGTGATCCTCGTCATCGAGGTCGTCGAACGCAACACGCTGGTGCTGAGCGACATTTGGATGGGCCTCAGCGGAAACGCGACGACCGGCGGCGAGGCCAAACCGTTGAGTGCCTACGGCGGCATCAGCGCCGCGGAAACGAATCTCGCTGGCACGGGAATCACTCTCGGTACGGCGATGGCGTTCGGCGTGCCGCAGGATCAGTTCGGGATACGGGTTCGTTTCGTCGACCCCGCATCGTTCCTCGGCCGTCGCTGGATGACCGGCGGAGAGCTCCTCTTCAACAACGCACGCGACTTTTTCGGGAACGACGAAGTTCTATTCGACCCCGGAGATCCGACCGACGTGCCGGACTTTGCCGTCGTTCCGTATCGCAGATTCGGCGGCAACCTCGGAATCGGTCGGGACCTTTCGGTCACGACGCAGCTTTGGCTGAACTACCGGCTCGAGGCGATCGACGCCGAAGTCAAGGACGCTGCCAGCCATCTGCGCGGACTGGATCGGGAGCCCATCGACTTCGACATCTTGCCCAACCGCAGCATCCTCTCGACCATCAAGGGAACGCTTCGGCACGACACCCGAGATCACCCTGTACTGCCGACCCGGGGTTGGTTCGTCACCGCTTCGGGCGAAGTGAGCCTTCAGCCGATCGGGAGCGACTACCAGTACACCCGCGTCGACATCGAAGTGAACAAGTGGTGGCACCTCGAATGGGACCACGTCATTCGCCTCGAGTTGTTCACCGGAGCCATCGCGGGCGATCCGCCATTTTTCGAGAAGTACTACGTCAACGACTTCAGTGACTTTCGGCCATCGCGTGTGCTCGGGTTGAACTTCGAGCGACGCCCGAGCCCGAACTTTCTCGGCACGGACATCATCGAGGTTCGTCGCGGAAACTTCGCCGGAAAAATCGCCGCGGAATACCGGATCCCGCTCTACCGCGGAACACGGTCGGTTTTCGGAATCGACTTCTTCACGTCGTTCGGCATCTTTGGCCTCGCGGATCGTCGAGACATCAACGATCCCGCGACCGGATACTCCGGAGCGGCGCGGGTGCCCATCGACCTCACGGGCAACCTCGGTTTCCGGATGGACACGAGCGCGGGCGGGTTCGTGTTCGCGTTCGCCAACGCTCTCGGATTCATTCCTGTCAACGGCGGCAACCGACCGGGAGCGGGACGATGAACTGGCCGCGACAGAGCGTTCTGTCGCGCGCGCTGCTCTCGTTTTTTTTCTCCGCGCTCGTGTGGTTGCCGCCAGCGGTGGCCGTCGCGCAGAAGAAGCCCAAGGAGCCCCCCAAGCGCAGCGCTCGATTCGACTGGGACGAGAAGCGCTCGAAGCTCAGCGCAACGACGTCGTTTCGCGACGCGGTCGACCGGAAGATCCGCCAGAAGCTCAGTCGCGGCCTTCCGACGACGATTGTCTTCACCGGCACACTCTATCGGACGGGCTCGAAAACGCCGCTGGCCGCCACGGCGCAGAGTTGCCGCGTCACGTGGTTGGTGTGGGAGGAGTACTACCGCGTAGAAATCAATCGTCCGGGCAAAATCGGCGTCGAAAAAACGCTGACCGTCGAAGGCGTGCTCCGCCGCTGCGCCGAGGCTCGCCGACTTCATACGGCGACGGGAGCACAAGTGCCGGCTGGGGCGACGCTCTACATGACGGGCTCCGTACTCGTGAATCCGATCAGCCCGGAGCTCCTCAAGAAAATCAAGCGCTGGGTGAGTCGCCCGACGAGCACTGCGACCGCGGGTCCGAGCGACGCCCTCTTCAGCACGTTCACCAGCCTGTTCCTCCGGATGATCGGCCCGGCCGAGCGCCAGCTCATTTTTACGACCAAGAACGCCCGCGCCATCGTGCCGAAGCCCAAGGAGAAGAAGAAGTGACCACGCCCTTCGTCGTCGCACTCGACCTCTTGGGCAGGCGCTGCGTCGTCGTCGGGATCGGCTCCGAGCTCGACGCGAGGGTCGCGAGCCTTTTGGGCGCGGGTGCCCAGGTGAGGGTCGTGAGCGAGGCTCCCTCGGAGGCGGTTCGCCGCTGGGCCGAAAACGGCGAAATCGACCTCGTGGTCCGCGAGTTCGACGTCGACGACATCCGCGATGCCTGGTTAGTCACGCTGGTAGACCAAAACCCCGAGCTTGCGCGACGAATCGCCGACGAGGCGACAAGTCGCCACACATTGTTCTGCGCTCTGGATCAGCCGGAGTTCAACAGCTTCGCGCACGTGGCGAAGGCTCGCGCTGGGTCCCTGGAGGTGGCGATCTCGACGGGTGGTCGAGCCCCGGCGCTAGCCAAGAAGCTGCGCGTCGAGCTCGAACGCTGCTTCGAGGAAAACGAAGTCGGTGCCTTCGTCGACGACCTCGCCGACCTCCGAGAGCGCACTCCACGTGACGACCGGAAAGACGTGCTCGGCAGAGCGGTTGCGAACGTTAGCCTACGCCTCGACGTTCGGAAGAAACGGTGAGCGAACGGTCTGGCTCGGAAGTAGCAACCGTAGCCACTTGCGCTAGATAGCGCGCCGCGTCGACCTACTTCGATGCGTAGTCCGAGCTCAGCTCCACCGGGCTCGCGCTTGCCGCGTTCCGCGGCTTGAGGGTCGTTTTCGAGCCGTACCCCTTCTTCGACTCGCGATAGACGTTGACGTTGCCCGCTTTGGTGTCCCGCGCCTCGGCTTGTCGAACCGCGTCGATGTCGCGGACGAAGCGCCGCACGTCCGAATCGCTGACCTTGGGCGGCGACTTCGCGGGTTTGCCCCCGCGGGCGGTGATGGCGTCCACGGCCGCGGTGTTGGCCAGAGACTCGCGGTAGAGCGCGTAGACCGAGTGGTTCGCGAAGTAGCGAACCGAGCGCACGCGCCCATCCACGGCGTAGGCGAATCCGACGACGTCGGATTGCGGCGAGACACGCCGAAGATATCCCTGAACCTTCTGCGCGAGCTCACGCTGCTTCTTTTCCACTTCCCCATCGGCGAGAGTGGCCACGAGTGTTCCGGACTCCGGGTTCTTCCCCTGAGACGCGTTCGCTTCGGCCACCTTCGACCAGACCTTCGACTGATCCTTTTCGTACTGGCCCGCGCTTCTCACCTTGCTCGTCGCGAGCGACTTCATCGTCTTGAAGCGCCCCTTGGTGTGCTCTCCATCGCGACTCGCGTCCCACCGCCCCTGCTCCACGCAGAAGGCGTCGACCGGCGCCGTCGTGCGGGCGCTCACGACGAAGTCCTGCCCCACCTGACGGTCCTGCTTCCCTCCCTGGAGGATCGTACCCGCCAGCACGTAGATCGGCACCGCCCCTCGGTTCTCGATGATGAGTGTCCCGACCTCGGCCGAAGCCAGATCGTTTCGCCCCTGAGCTTCCTCCGCGCCGAGCTCGCGAACCTCGGCGCGATTCTTTTCGAGCGCGGTCTCGAGGGTGGTCATTGGCCCGACCTCGAGCTGCGTCTTGGCGGTGACGGGGAATATCGTCAGGTTCTCGAAGACCTGCGGGGCACCGATCGAATAATTCTCGAGCTTTTGTGAAGCGGACATGTTGGTGGTGCCTTTCGGCTGGGGAGCCAGCTGGCTGGGGGAGCTGTTACCCCGGAGGGCGATGCCCGGCTCCGCGTCGTTGCGCGCCGATCGACACGCAGTGAACGCCATCGTCAAGATCAACAGAAAGAGCAGCGTCAATCGACGACGCACCCCTGCCCCACGAACCCTTTGTCGCATCTCGGAACCTCCTTCACGAGCGCTGGTCGGCAGCGGCTTCGTGGACCTCTATGACGTTCGAGTCTCCGAGAAGTTTTGGTCGAATTTCGACCCCGCCCGGATCAATTGAGCGAACACTGCCGCCGCTCGATTTGTTCCGGTCACTCGAACGTGGGGGGAGCGTCCGGATCGGCCAGCTCGTGAGGCGCGAGGTACGTGGCCATGATTGCTATGAGGTAATAGCTGTACTGATGGCGCATTGCGCCCCACTCGGGTTTGGGGAGAGCCTTGCGCACGCAAGCGGCGGCTCGTTTGGCCTGCGGACCGTGCCACTGACCGCTTTTTCCCGGATAGACCCGAAGACCTCGGCGCCGGAAATCGACCGCGAGCACGTAGTTGACGTTGCCGCGGCGCCCAGTTTTCGGCGCACAGTCGAAGGTGGCGCGGATCGCCTTGGCGAGGGCCTCCTCGAAAAACGCCAGCCGGTCACAAAGGTTCCCGGTCTGTCCCCTCGCTCCGGGTGACGCGGAACACTTCACCTGCTGCACCGCCGAAAGCTCGATGGGCTCGCGTCCTTTGGACTCGGCGTTTTTCACGACGGCGGCGCCGGCCTCCATGATGGCGGGCACGGTCTGAACCGGCACCGTGCCCGCGTCTTGTGGGAGGTTTTCGACGCCGCTCGGGCGCCGCCAGAGGTACAGCGGCACGGCGAGCAAGATGAGCCCAGCGGTCAGCGCGACCACGAGCTGGGCGCGGATGGGTCGATCCCCACCACCACCGCCCCCAACGCCGAGGCGGCGGAATCCCGGCTCGCTCCACGAGGGTAGCGTCGGTCTGGTCGGTCCCGATGGTCCAGCCATTACGACCAGCCAACGAGGCGAACGCCGCTCTGCTCAACCATCCACGAGCGCGGAAACGGGCTGACCCTTTTCGGCTTTCACGATTGTCGCCGCGAGATCGAGCGCCTCCGGCATGAGTCCCTGAACTTGCGAAACAATCTGCTCGACCAGGTGCCGCGCCTCTTCGATACCCGGACCAGTAATCGCCACGGCGAACTTGAGCGGGCCGACACGCCCAGCCGTCACGGGAATGATGCTGAGCACCATCATTTCCGTGAGCTCGATGACCCGTTGCGCTGCCCGCCGCAGAGCGAGCATCTCCAAAATCGTCGGTCGATCGCTCACGAGGCGGTTCGGTCCGCGCACTTCATAGCGGGCGACGCTCAGCGGTACGGCATCCCACTCGGCGAACGACAGGTCGTCCTGGAGTTGACGCATGAACTGGTCCCGCGCGGAGAGGCCGGTGAGACCGTCTCGCCGCGACAAGTACGCCCGCGCCCGCTCGTGGGCCGGAGAGCCTTCCTGGAAGCTCACCAGTTTGATGCGGCATTCTCCCAGCTGGACTTCGCCGCCGTGCAAGAGCGGCACGGACTTCTTGCGCTCATAGCTGTGGTCCGCGTAGGTGCCATTGGTGCTGCCCGTGTCTTCGATGATCCAGCTGCCCTGTTGCCACTTGACGATCGCGTGGGAGCCCGAACACGTCGCCTCGGGCATCGTGATGTCCTGATTACTGCGGCGACCGAGCGTCAGCGTGGGTTTGTCGAGTGAGTAGACGCTTCCGGCCGCCTGCGGGGCGTTGCTCGCGAACGTGAGCAGCAGTGCCTGCGAGGCGGGTGTGAACCCCTCGGACACGTTCCGGCCGGGCGGGGGGCCCGGAGAGAGTCGTTCTCGCGGGATCTGAATTTGGCTCGTCGTCAGCGCGCTCGGGTTGTGGAACCGAAGATGTCGCGCCTGCGGGCGCATCGCGGGGTCGTCGGTGAGACAACGGAAGACCTGTTTGACCTCGTCGACGCTCAAACCCGCGGGCACGTCGAACATGATCTGCGATCGCATCGGCTTGGCGCGCGGCCGATAGCCGGGCTCGGGGACCCGACAGGTCCACATTTCCCAGAGTGTCAGGCCGAGGGCGTAGATATCGTCCTCCTCGCTGGCTCCCCCCGACCGCAAGCGCTCGGGCGCCATGTAGTTTGGGGTACCGCCATCCGGAGGCGCTCCCGGGCGGCGCTTGCTGGTACGCGCCCGCTCTTGAGCAAAACCAAAATCCAGGATGATCGCGCGATCCGCGGTGACCATGACGTTGCCGGGCTTCAAGTCGCCATGAACCAAACCCTGGGCATGCACCGCGGCGAGCCCCGCGGACGCTTCGCTGGCGATTTTCCGGAACTCGTCGGCGGTGTAGCCGCCTTGAGCCTTTTTCCTGCGGATATGAGTGTGGAGCGTTTGTCCCGCGATGTGCTCCATCACGAGAATCGGCCCCCATTGGCTCGGCGCCAAGTCGTGAACACGGCAGACGTTCGGATGGCCGATCGAGCGAGCCAACAGGACTTCTTGGCGAAGCGCCTCGTCGTCCCCGGGCATTCGAGCCTCGGCGCGAACGATCTTCAGCGCGACCGTCTCCTGCGTGCTGCGATCGTGCGCCAGAAACACCTCACCCATTCCACCCTTGCCGAGGCTTTGGCGGATCTCGTACCGGTCGCTGACGATGGTTCCGTGCGACAGGGGCGGCGGGTTTCCGGTGGGCTGACTCATGCGCGCGAATTCACTGGTTTTTAGTCGCGCTAGCGTCCTCGATCTCGGTGAAATCTGCAATCGCTCAGCACGGGCTTTGGTCGAGAGCGCGGAAATAAGCCCCCGCGGGGTGGCATTTGGCCTTTTCCGACAGGGAGGCGACGGTCCGCCGTCATTCCGCGCCCACGTCGACCTCGCCCACGTCGCACCACGCCCAAACCCTATCCCGGCGGGCCGCCATGCTCAGCAGAGCCGCCTCCGACGTGGCCCGAGGAATCAGGTCGAGCCACGTTTGCGTGCGCCCGGTGAGCGCCGCCATGGGCGAGCTCGCTCGGGCGCTCGAGATGACCGACGGCTCGAGGCGATGTCCCCGTTGACCGATCTTCTGGCGGACCAGGTCGAGAGCCACGTCGAACCCGCCTAACTGGTCCACCAAACCGTGGGTCGCCGCGGCTCGACCGCTGTACACGCGCCCGTTGGCCAACAAATCGACTTCGTCGACAGTCTTGTTGCGCCCCTCGGACACGATTCGAAGAAACGCTTGATAGGAATCCTCTATCTGCTGCTCGAGTGCTCCGCGTTCACCGTCGTCGAGATGGCGAGCGGGCGACATCATGTCCGCCCGGGCCCCACGCTTCACCACTTCCATCGTGATGCCGAGCTTCTCGAGCAAGCGACCAATGACCGGCCGCGCAGCGACCACGCCGATGGACCCGGTGACGGTGCTGGGCTGCGCGACGATGGCGTGAGCGCCACAGCCCACCATGTATCCCCCGCTGGCCGCCGTGTCTCCGAAGTAGGCGACGACCGGCTTCTCTTCGGCCAGCCGACGGATCTCGTGCAGCATGCGCGTCGATGCCAAAGCGCTCCCCCCGCGTGAGTCGACGTGAATGACCACCCCGAGAACCCGTCGGTCTTCCCGAGCGGTTTCGAGGGACTCGTTGACCGAGCCTTCTTCTGCCACGTGCATCAGCGGAGAAGGAGACTTGGAGACGATCGCGCCATGCAGCTCGACGACCCCGATGACCTTGGGGCGAGTGAATCGCCGCCACGACAGGCGACGCCGACGCACGTAACGCCCAGCGGGCACGAGCGGGGCGCCGTCTTTGCTTTTTGGCGACAGCTTTTTGGCTACCTGATCGGGGAAACACACGGCATCGGCGATCCCGCGTTGCACCGCTTTCTCGGCCGACCACGGTCCTTGCTCGACCCACTCGCGCGCCACCTCTCTATCGACGCGACGCCCCTTCGCCAACGAATCCAGAAGATCGTGCCAAGACGCATCGAGGATCTCTCCCACCTGCTCGCGTTGCGGCTCGCTCATCGCGCCAAGCACCAGCGATTCGCCAGCGGTCTTGTACTTGCCCCGAGCAAAGACCTCCGGCTCGACTCCGACCTTGTCCAGCGCAGCTTTGATGTAGGGAGCTTGAACCGCGAAGCCCATGGCGGCGACATGCGTCTCGGGTCCGAGCAAGAAGAGGTCCGCGGAGGACGCGATGAGGAGCTCGCGTGTGCCCGCGCCATCGGGCAACTGAACCGCGACGCGCTTACCTCGGGCACGCAGGCCCTCGAGCACGTCGCGGATCGACGACGCCGTGGCGCTCGATCCGTGCAGTCCCTTGATGGTGAGCAGCAGCCCTTGAACCCGCGAGTCGTTTGCGACGAGATCTACCAGTCTCCGCAAGGCGTGGAGCGCGACGGGGCGCGGACGGCGGTCCCAGAATGCGCGTTTGCCGGTCACCTCGGTGACCGCACCGTCAATCTCGACCTCGACCCACGCGCCGAGCGGCGCCGCCCGCGACCGCCTGAAGGCCCGCAGCGGCCAAAAGAGCAGGAGCAGTAGATTGACAAGAAGAGCGTAGAGGGCGCGCATCCGCTTTGTCGTCGCAGCTTAGCAGGGTGCTGAGGAGCGCCCTGCCCGAGAAGAAAATCCGTGCGGTCGCCGCCGCAGCGAGACCACTACCGGCGGCATTCGTTCGGCTCAGGCCGTCGTCGGATCGGCGCCACTCCGGTAGCCCGGCTGGAACCGCTCGGGCCCAGCGTCGCCCCATTTCATCAGCTCGGCGACGAGCTCACCGTCGACACTCTGAACGACCAGGTGTGTTCTGGTCGCTGGGAGTGCGGGTGCGCACCCGTCCTCGCTGTCCTCTTCCGCCCAGGCGCCGAGGTTGACGTAGGTCGTTTCGGCGTCGGCGTCTTGACGAACTTCGGGCAAGTGCGTGTGCCCCATGACGACGAAAGCCGCCGGGAAGAGCCTGGCCACTCGAGGTGCGCAGTCACGCAGCTCGCCGCTCGCATCCAACGGGCCTCGAGCGCGCGCCCACGCGATGCCCAGCCCAGCCGCGAGGCTCGCCGCGAAGACGGCGGCGAGCGTGGCGTACTCGAACGTCGGGGTGAAGTAGAAGACGGCCACGACGAGGGCGAGACCGAGCACGGCGACGACGATCCGGTCGAGCATGACCGAAGCGAGAATCATCAGCAGACTCTTCGTCGCCGGAGGACGCTGAAGCTTTGCCAGAGCTCGCAAGCGCGACTCGCTGATCTGACGCGCCTCGGCGAGCAAGCGCATCTTCCGATCGTGCTCCTGACGAACCCAATCGGCCGCGCCGCCGAATTGGTAGCGCCAGATCGCAAAGAGCGCACCTAGCGCGCCGAAGAATCGCCGTGCGAGCGCGAGCATGCCGGTCGCTCCAAGCCGGGCGCCGAACCGCAAGTAGTCCGCGATCGTCATGTCGTCGTGACCGCTCTCCCGCATACCGCGGGTGGGTCGTACGACATACCGGAGCAACACGTCGGAGATGGAGCGCGAGGAACGGCGAGGGTCACGCGGTGAAACGGGATGCATGACGTTCTCGTAGGAACAGAAACTGTCGTACTGGTGCCCGTGCTCGATGAAGATCTCGCCCTCTTCGTAGTAAAACCACGGGGCGAACTCGACACAGCTTTGCTCGAGTGGCGCGTGACCGCTCAACAGCGAGAGAAACTCGCGCTGCACGGGCTCCCAATGAAAATCGACGTCGTGATTCCCCCGAACGACCACGAGGAGATTTCCGTCGGCGACGAATCGGGCGAGGCTCGCAAACACCTCGGCGTGGTGCGTGCCCACCATCTGCAATTTGAGAACCGCATGCTCGACGGCTCCACCTAGCCCGTGGGCGCGCTCCTCTTCTGTCAAGTCGAGAGCGTCCCCCGGCATATCGACCCTCGATTGTGGCACGGAGACACTCATGCCGACGAAATCGACGAAGTCGCCCGCGATGACCAACCGCCAAGGTTTCTTGCCCACGCGATGCTCGCGATACCATTCGAGCATCGCAGCCAGATCCCGATCCCTGCGGAGACTCGAATCGGCGCGTTCGGGGGCATCCGGCCGAGAGTGGTGAACCAAATCACTGCCGAGGTGGACATCCGAAAGGACGAGGAGGTTGTGCTTGCGCTGCATGGGGAAAGTCAGGGTCGAAGAAACGAAAAAGGACGCAATTTTAGTATGAGGCGGACGGGCGAATCCGCCACCAGAAAGTTCGAAGCAAGCGCCGCGACACCTCGGAGCACGCCTCGTCAGAGCGGGAACTCGCGGGCGGCCTCTCTCTCAGGATACGGTCGATCGAGCGCAAAGGTTTAGGCCGCTCGTCGGTTCTCACCGTACGAGGGAAACACGGCGGACCGCCGCCGATGGTCATCTCTCGGTCAGGGAGTCGTCACGACTCGCCCGCCCCCCTTTTGCCAAAGATCAGCTCAGCTCGGCGAGCCGGGACGCGCCCATCGTGATGACGCCGTCGCCCGGAACGACTTTTTGGTCCGAATCGACGTTGAGCGTGGTTTTGCCGTCCTTTTGGACGCCCAGGGCAATGTGTGCCAGCTCCCGACACTTGGCCTCGATGTCGGTGAACGCCACGGTCTTCGATCCGGCGAAACGGGTGACGTAGATCTGCTGACCGCGGAGGTTGCTGGTGAGCTGGGCGATGACTTCCTGCACCCCGGGGTTCAAGAGCTCGGCGCTGACGAAGTGCGCGTCGAACCGAGAAGTGCAAACGACACAGTCCGAGCCAGCCTTCTTGAGCAGCTCCTCGGTAGCCGCGTCGACACATTCCACGACCGTGTGGACCTTGGGTGCGCGCGCCTCGATGGCGAGGGCGACGACGACGTTCTGGTCGTCTGACCGAGGATCTCTCCCGAGTCGGCTCAGAACGATCGCGTAGGCAGCGTCGTCGATGCTGGCACGAGCCAGGGTTTCGTCACGGCTGGGGTTGCCGCGGACATAGTGCACGTCGCGGGCAACGAGCTCTGGGGGTAGCTCGGTCAGATTCTCGTCGATGAGCGCCACATCCCGGGACTTTCCGAACGCCGGGTCGGCCGCGAGTTCGTCCAGGACGTTCTCGAGCTTGCCGAGGCCGGGGTAATTGAGGACGATCAGGTGGTCCTTCAGCTTGAGATTCGCCATTCCGTGAGCCTCCTTGGTCTTCGCCTCTACGAGCGCGCTCGCGGCGACCGAAAGTAGGTAGCCGAGAAGACCGATACCGAAAAACATGAGCGGCATCGCCACGATGACGCGCCCGCCAAACGTCGAGGGATACAGGTCGCCGTACCCGACCGTCGTCACCGTCACGACCGAGTACCAAATGCTGTCTCCCCAGGTGAGAGCGGGGTTCTCGGGGAGCTCGAAAAAAAGAAAACCGCTCGACCCGTAGAACAACACCGCCGCCAACAACACGCCGATGCGAAGCGGCGCCAACGGATTACAAAAGACGCGCCGTGCGATGAGCCGGAAGAGCGTAGGAATCATTCGCTCTGCCTCTGCCACTCTCGACCCAAGAGCTCGGCTTGTTTGACGGTCTCCGAGTTGCCCCAGAGCCCTTTTTTCTCCGCCCTGGCGGTGGCCTGCTCCTCCAGGTAGTCCGTCATCGAGTTGAACGGGTAAACGGTGTAGACGAGCACGAGCCCCTCTCGGACCATCGTCCGACCGAGGTTCTGGTTCTCGACGAACAGCTCGGCGATCGCGCGGCCATGTTTGTCGGTCGTCTCGAGCCGCACGCGGATGGCCTTGTCCGTCAGCTTCTGCTCGAGCATCTGGAACGCCGCTCGACCATGCACGGCTGTGGCGTTCTTCCCCTCGTGAGCGAAGGCCTTCACTCCGAGCAGGCGAACGCTGACGCGCTCTCCAGTCGGATTCAGAACGACGATTGAGTCACCGTCGACCGCGCGGACAAAGCTCACGATTTCACCGGTCTGAACCGTGGCCGCTTTTTTCGCCTGAACGCTGCGACGGCGCGTCTCTGCGTTGAATGCGAAGAAAACTCCCGCACCCAACAACACGAAGATCAGGCCCCAGAAAACCCGCGTGCCTCGGTCCACGGGTAGGCTTGTACCAAACCGCGGCGCCGAGCGGCCGACCCGTCGCCTTCCGGGCAGAAACCCCTGGTCTTGGCCAACCGTATTCCACCCAGAGAGGGGGTCGGGAGCAATGAGCGGCTCGCGCCGGCTCCCAGAGTGACGCACTGCACCGGCGCGCTGCGACGTGCGCGGGCGCGCCAGATAGGTCAGGTTGTAAATAGAGTGATCGCGTTGCATCGAATGTTTTGGCTAGCGGCCACCGTCGCTTTGGGAGCGCTCGCCTGCGCCCCACACCGGGCTCCCCCCCCGAAGCCGCCCCCGACTGAGATGCAGCCCCGAACCCAAGTCACGCCCGAACAACGGCGTCATCTTCCCCCCCACGTCGCGCCGCCGCCCGCCTACGGGAACAAGGTGGTCCTGGCGGCGGGGCCGCGTCGATCCGGGACGTATTAGCCGCCGTCGTTCGGCTCACTGGCCGATGTTGGCAAGTCCGCTCGCCTGCCGCTGGGCGCCCTCTATACTCGCTGGCTGGTGACATCCAGTCCGGGACAGACGGGAAATGTCCGGCCAGGCACCCAGCTTGGCCGCTATCAAATCCTGGTGGGGATCGCGCAGGGGGGCATGGCGCGCGTCTGGGGTGCGCAGCAGTTCGGTCAGCGCGGCTTCAGCAAGGTCGTGGCGATCAAGACGATCATCCCGTCCCTCGCCGCGGATCCGCAGTTCGAAACGATGTTTCTCGACGAAGCCCGCGTCGCCTCGGGCGTGCATCACCCGAACGCGTGCGAGATCTTCGACCTCGGCGAGGACCAGGGCGTGCTGTATCTGGCCATGGAGTGGGTGAACGGCGAGAGCCTTGCCCGACTCGTCAAGGTCAAGCCTCCGGAGGGTGGCAAGCCGGTCCCCAAGCGTCTCAACCCGCGCGCGGCGGCTCGGATCATCGCCGACGCTGCCGCCGGACTGCACGCGGCCCACGAGCTGTGCAACCACAAGGGTGAACGCCTCGATGTCGTCCATCGAGACGTGTCGCCCCAGAACATTCTCGTGGGCATCGACGGCACGGTGAAGGTCACCGACTTCGGCGTGGCAAAAGCCCTCGGGAGCTCCTCCGAGCAAACGACCGCGGGGCAAATCAAGGGCAAAGCAGCGTACATGTCGCCGGAGCAGGCGGCCGGTGCACGGGTCGACCGTCGTAGCGACATCTTCGCGCTGGGCATCTGCTTGTACGAAGCGGGCACCGGGCATCGGCCGTTCGCGGGCGAAAACCAGCTCGCGACGCTCAAACAGGTGATCGAGTGCCGATACGACGCCCCGAGCAAGATGTTCTCGGGTTATCCACCCGGTCTGGAGGCGATCACGCTCCGCGCGATGTCGCCCGACCCGATGCAACGGTTCCCAACGGCGGAGCGCATGCAGCACGCGCTCGAAGAGTGGATCGCCCAATCGGGGCGAGTGGTCACGAGAGCACAGATCGGCTCGGTCGTGCGCGAGCGCGCCGGCCACATCGTCGAGGAACGCCAGCGACGAATCCGCGAGGCAATGGAGAACGCCGCCGCCGTTTCGGCCATGGCCCCCATGTCCGTCGGGCCCGGAGAGTCGTCGGTCACCGGTCCCGAGTCACAGGGGTCAGCCACGCTGAGCGCCCCCAATCGAGGCTCACTCCCGTCGATTTCTGGAGTTTCTGGAGTAACCGCCGCGTCCCAGCCGACATCCACGAGCGCACCGGGTAGTCGCACGCCGCCACCACAAGTGACTTCGACCCCGCCGCCCGGAAAAGCGAACGCGTTGGTCTTCGGGGCGGTGTTGGTGGCCGCCGCCGTCTTGCTCGCCGGGGGCGCCTTCGTTTTCAAGGATCAACTTTTCGGTCCTTCCCCGGCACCGGAAGGCGCCACCGTGCCAAACACGCCCGCGCCCACGGCGGACTTGGTCACCATCGAGACCGAACCGGCGAACGGCGTCGTGCTGAAGCTCGACGGTGTCGAGCTTGCGCCAGGCGTTCGAACCATCGAACGGCTCGGCTTCGGGGAAAGCGGCACGCTCACCGTCGAAGCCGACGGCTACCAGGCGCGATCGATTCGGATCGACTCCCAGGCGCCGGACGCGATCACGGTCAAGCTCGAAAAACAGGACGACCCGGAACCGACGATCGAGCCAGAGAAGGTCGCCACGCCGCCGACGCCGGCTCACAAGCCCGCCCCTCGGCCGAACCCCGTCAAAAAGCCGCCGGCCGCGCCGGTCGAGCCGGACATCCCGGACAACCCTTTCTAGCCGCGCACTTGGGGCGCAGAATTACGCGCGGGCGTTGGTCGCTGGCCGGACCCGCGCTAGGTTCGGGGCTCGATGTCGCGACGGCTTCGCCTTCTTCTCCCGCTAACCCTCGCTCTCGCCGTGATGAGCCCCACTTCTGCGTTCGGGCAGGACGAAGCAAGCAAAAACGAAGCGCGGCGCCTATACGGCGAGGCCACCCAAGCGTTCAAAGAGAAGCGATATCCCGAGGCGGCCCTGGGGTTCGAGGCTGCCCACAAGTTGAGGCGGCATGCCGTGGCTCTGTACACGGCCGCACAAGCCTGGGAAGCCGCGGGGAATGCCGCTCGGGCAGCCGACGCCTACAACCTGGCCCTCGAGACGCCGACGCTGAACTCGCAGCAGGCGTCGCGCGCGCGCCAGCAGCTCGCCAAGCTCAAGAAGCAAGTGGGCACGATAGTCGTCGCTGGCGAAGAGGAATCTCGCGTCCAGCTAGACGACCACATGGAGCTCGCGATTCCGGCGCGAATCCACGGTGCACCCGGAAGCCACGCACTCATCATCGTTCGGAGCGACGGCTCGGTCGATCGTCGCACACTCACACTAAACGCCGGCGAGTCCGTAGAAATCGACGCCGACGCGGCCGAGGAAAAACCTTCGGAGACGCCCGAGAAGATCCCGCTGGCACCGCCAGTGAAAAAGCCCGTTCGTGTCATCGAAGCCGATCGACCGAGCGACTCGAGCCGGATCTGGAAAACTGCGGGGTACGCGACGGCCGGCGCGGGGCTGGCGGCGCTCGCCGGCGCCACCGTCCTGGGACTGTCGGCCAAAGATGCCGAAACCACGTTCAACGAGTCGCCGACGAGCTCGACGTTCAACCACGCGAGCGATCTGCAGACGCGCACGAACATCATGTTCGCGGTTGGCGGCGTTCTGACCGCGGCCGGCGTTGGCATCGTGGTTTGGCAGACCTTGAGCCCGAGCAAGGAAAAGAAGACGGTCAGCGCGCAGTTGACGATGGGTCCTCGCGGCGTCTTCGCCCAGGGGCGTTTCTGATGCGGCGAGCGATACTTTTTTTCGCCGTCGCGACCGGAATCGGCGGCAGCGCGTGTAGCCTGGACCTCGACAAGTCCCTCATCGGAGACGGAGACGGAGACGGAGACGGACGCGACGCCTCGGCCACCGGGGGCGGCGGCAGCTCGGGGAGCGGTGGCGGCGCTGGCGCCAGCGCCGGTGGCGCGTCGGGCAGCGGCGGCACCAGCGGCGGGAGCGGATCCGGCGGGTCCGGCGGTACGGCGGGTGGAACTGGCGGTGTGGCGGGCGCCGGCACCGGCGGGGCGGCAGGCTCCGGCGGCGGTGCGGGCGTGAGCGGCGGCGGGGGCAATGGCGGCGTGGACGCCGGTGGATGCACGACCAACGGCGACTGCACGCCGAGCAACGCCTGCTTCGAGGGACAGTGCGTCGGCGGCAGCTGCGTGTTCGACATTTGCCCGTCGGCGACGGTCTGCATGGCTCGGGACTGCGACACCAACACCGATACTTGTGGAAGCGAGATGCCCATCGGTTTTCGTACGACACAAATCGACGTGGGCGACGACGTCGCTTGCGGTGGTGACGTGACACGCTGCATCGCGGCGATGGGCGACGTCGTCGTCGTCGGCACCGAGTCGGGTCTCAGGGCTTGGCGGATCGTCAACCCGCTCGAGCCCCAGCCGATCGCCGTCGCCAGCCCTGCGTTCCCCATCCGCTGGGTCGTCGGCAGCGGAAACCGCATCTTGGTGCTCGGACCGGTCAATACCGGGAAGCTTTCGGTCGGCTGGCTCGACCTACCCACGGATCCGCGAGCGGACTCGATCTCCATCGATGGCGCCCTCGTCAACTTCACTGAAACGATCGGTTCGGTGCTATCCGCGAACACCGAATCGTTTTTCGTCGTCAAGCAGAACGCGGCACAGTTCTTCCCGGCGGCTTTGCTCACTCCGCCGGTCGCCAATAACGCCACGGTGACGCTCGAACCGTCTTCCGGCGTGTCGGTTTCCTCACTCTTGGTGGCCTCCAGCGAGACGCGACTCGTCACCTACCGTACGGACACGACCAGCGGGTTCGCTCCCGTTTTCAGCCTCGAACGAAACGCGGGCACGGGAACGGCTCAAAACGCCGGCGAGCAGAATCTGGTCGGCACCGCCGGCGAAGCGCCGACCGCACCAACGGCGCATTTCTTCTCGGGCGGTCCGAGCGGCGCGCTCGGTTGGACCAGCAACGAAGTCACCCGTTCCGACGCGGGCCTACCGCGAACCCAGAGCGTGGCCTACCGATGGCTGCTGGTCGGGACCGAGGAGACCTTCAACGCCAGTCGGAGCGTGACGCTCGAAAGCTACGGCTCGGATTTCGATTTCAACCAAGCGCTGGCCGGACCAAGTGTCATCGTCACCGACACGTCCGCTGTCGTCACTGCGAGCAACCCGGCCAACCAATCGTTGAGCAACGTGCGGGCAGTCTTGCGGACCGGCGACACGCTGTCCCTGTCTGCGGCGGCTCCAGTCACCCTCGCGTTCCCGCCGACGGCGCTCGGCATGGCCGCCGGCGACCGCTTCGGGTTCGTTCTCACCTCGACGTCGGGAGCTCCGTCTCCGGACACGACGGTGCACGTGTTCGACCCCGGCTGCGGCGGGTGACCTTCAGCGACCGAGCGCGTTTTACTTTGGAGTTTCCCCGGAGGGGTCGATGCAGAACCCGACGCAGTTGAAAAACAGCTGCTGGCGATGACGCTCCACTTTCATCTCCTCCGGCGTGTACGTCTTCTGAACCCACTGAGTGCATCGATCGGAACATTCGCTGTACATGCATTTTTCGTCAGGACACTTCGGCCGCACTTCCTCGTGTAACCGTGCCCCGGCCTTCTTCTCGCGCCCGTCGGTCTTGCGAGGATCGGCTTGCCGGTACTGCGAGGGTGCCAGACGCGAGGAAGCGAGCGGTTGCGCGCTCGGGTAGCGTTGGCTGAAGCGAACGACCGGGACGCTGCGTGTGGGGGCGGCTCCACCCCCGACCACGGGCGAATCCTCCGGCTCCGGCTCCCTTTTCCACAGACCGCCGAACACGACGACGCCGATGACGACGCCGACCGTCGTGCCGATCACCGGCCAGACTATGGATTGACCTGAACTCGAACTCGAACCCACTCTGCACCACCGCGGTTATCGTGAGCGACCGCCCAGATGAACATGACGCCTGGCTCGCTCGGCGCTCGAAAATTCGTTCCGAAGTCTTCGTTCCAGCCGGTGAGCGCGTCGTTGAGGAGGCGCACGTCACCTTCGACTCGACCCGAATCGGCGTAGTAGTTCACCCACATCTGTTCTTGAAGCTCACGGTCTTCCAAGAACGTCGTGGCCGTATCGAGCTCGGCGCTCGAGCGATCGATGATGGGCTTGATGGGGATGTCCGGGCAGCTCTTGGCGCCGTCGTCGGGGCACGCTTTGACGCAAGCCATGACGTCGCAATCGACGGGCACGTCGGGGATCGGTTGAATCGCGCAGTTGGTGCCGATGCAATCGGGCTGAACCTCGCGCCCGTTAATCTCGAAGCCCGTCAAGATCGGGTTGGCGTTGGTCAGCTCGTCGTAGACGAACACCTGCGAGTAGCCGGCGACAAAATCGTCGGCGCCGAGCATGGATTCATCAGGCCCGAAGCAAGCGAGCGGAAAGGAAAGATCTTCACCATCGTCGGGAGCGACATCGAGTCGTCCAGCGCAGGCAGCAAAGAACACGAACGCCGTGCCGAAGGGTTGTGCGCCCTCGGCCAAGCGGTCCTTGCGGGTGATGATGTCGCTCGGGATCGTGAAAGAGAACTGCGGACCTTCCCCGACCTCGATGGTGTCCGGAAGGTCCGCGGGATCTGTCGTCGCATCGATCCCTGCGAACTGCTCTAGGCAGCCAGTGAACAGATCCCCCGGAGGATTGAAGCATCCAGAGAACCACGCGATCACGACGTCTCGCGGCGCGTTCGGCGCTCCATCCGCCCAGAGCATCGTCATGTCGACCGTGTCGCCGGGTTTCGGGTACGGGTTGTCCTTCTGGATGGCGAAGACCCGCAGCTCCTGCACTTTGCTCTGCGAGTCGAAGGATGGGGCACATCCGACGAGGGTGACCGTCACCGCGACGACGACGCTCCGTCCGAGCAACATCAGAACTCTCCCCTCATGCCGATGCTCGGGATCAACGGGAGCCCACCTTGCACGGTCTGCTGCGTGAAGTTGTAGTTGTAGAGCACCGCTTCCTGGGCCGGATTGTTGTAGACGTTCTGTAGATCCAGGAAAGCCGACAGGCGCCACGCTTTGAACTGCCAGCGTTTGTCGACGCGAATGTCCAACGAGTGGAAGGTGTCGAGTCGTTCTGAAAACGGCTCGCCGCTCAGGGGCGTGTATGCCGCTGCCTCGGCGGCATACAGCGACGCGAGTCCCGGCAAGACGGGGGTGACGAGCGGACCTGAGATGATGCGAAATCTAGCGCCGAACTCCCACCCGCGCCCGAGGCGATAACTCCCGAGAGCGGTGAGGTTGTGGGTTTGGTCGTACTGAAACAGGTAGGGATCGTCGTCGGCGAAATCCTTGCGCACGCTGCGGGATAGCGTGTACGCGATCCAACCGAAAAAACGGTTGTCCGGCTTGTACTTGAGCAGCGATTCGAGACCGACGACGTGCCCCGTGCCGCGGTTGTCGTAGGCGAATCCCGAGTCTTCCGCCTCCCGCGAAACCAGCTGGTTCAGATCCTTGTAGAACCCCTCGACACCGAGCTCGATCTGCCGGGTGATCTCCTGCTCGACCCCCACCGAATAGTGAATGGCACGGTTCGACTTGATGTTCGGCGTGCCAAAAACCTCGTCGGTCTCCTGAAACTGCGGTGGCTGATGGAACACTCCCACCCCACCCTTCACCGTCGTTCGCTTCCGGGGCTTCGTTTCGTCCTCGGCGTCCCAGGGGGCGATGACGTCGTAACGCGCGTTGAACCGGGGACTGAAATCCCCGTGGCTGGAGTCGCGCGCATAGTCCAAGCGCGCTCCCGGCACGAGCCGCAGGCGGCGCGTCGGAGTGACTTCTCCTTCGACGTACCACGCTGGTCGGAACGCGACGCCACCTTCGTCCTGCTCGAGGGTCGGGCGGGTCGTGAACGGACCCGGCGACGCCTCACCGGGTCTCGGGGGCGGCGGCAACCGGACGAGCACGTTGAACGGGACCAACAAGAAGTCGAGCCCGGCGTTTATTTTCACACCCTCGGATGCCTTCCAACGGAATTCCGACCGAGGATTGATGGGGGTGGCATCTATTTCGAAAACGAAGGTACCGAGCGACAGGCCGACCTTGTCCCGACCGACCGAGAACATCGTGTACAGCTCCAGGTCCTCGGAGAGGGTCGTTTCACTGACGACTTGTCCGCGAAAGAAAGACGTACCGAGGCTGATGTTGCCGCCGAAGCCCGGATCCTGGGAGAAAGGGTCGTTGACGATGATCTTGAACTCGTCGTCCGACCCGTAGAAACGCACGCTCAACCGGCCGTCGTCGGTGCGCTTGTCGGCGATGAGCTGGTAGTCGTAGTAGACCGGCGCGCTGGTCACCGTCGCGCCGGCCTCTTCGAGCGCGGGTTTCAGCCAAACGTCGATCCAACTTCGGCGCCCACCGGCGGCGAACGTCCAATCCTTGGGGCCGAGAGGGCCCTGAACGAGGATGCGGGTATCGATCAAGTCCACCTGGAGCAACCCGTGAAAACAGCCGGTTTCGTCTGTCGGTTTCATGTAGTCGGCGTTGCAGCGGGTGTTCGGCGACTTCAGGCCGACGTCGACGATGCCGCCCATGACGCGACCGTACTTGGCGCTGAAGTTGCCAGGATAGAAGTCGATGCGGTCCAGAAGCTCGGTGGGCACGACACTCGTCAAGCCGCCAAAGTGGAAAATGAGTGGAACGCTCGCGCCGTCGATGAACGTCTCAGTGTCTTCGGGCGCCGAGCCGCGGACGATCAGCAGTCCGAAGATCCCCGGTGGGCGAGCGACCCCGGGCAAGCTCTGCAGAGCGCGAAGAGCGTCTCCGCCGGTACCAGGAATTCGTGCGAGCTCCCGCCGTTGCAGAGTGCGACGAGTGACTTCTCGCGGGGGGCGTTCGGCCTCGATCAACACTTCGAGACCGGTGGCTTCGGGTGCCAGCCGATACACGAGCTCCGTCGCTTCGCCGGCGACAACCTCTTCTCCGATGTCGACGGGGGCAAAACCTTCCGCAGCGACCCGAACACGATACTTTCCCGGCGGCAGGTCCGGGAGCCGCCAGGAACCGTCCGCTTCGCTCCTGACGACTCGGGTCGCACCGTCCGGAGCAGTGATGACCACCTCGGCTCCGGCAAGCGGCGCATCCCCGGACAGAATGCGCAGCCGGCCGGCTAACTCGCCGGTCGAAGGCGGCGGCGGCGGCGGCGCCTCCACCTCCTGCAAGGTGAACGCGTAGCGGTAGCGAATTTTCGCGACGATGGGCTTTCCGTCCATCGTCGCCGGGTCGAACCGAAAATCGAGGGAGGCTGCTCGGGCCGCTTCATCGAAACCGTGGCCGGCGGGCTCGACGACCTCCGACTTGATTACGCCACCGTCCTTGTCGATCGTGAGCTCGAGCAGAACGTTTCCCTGAACGCCGGCGGCTTCCGCGCCAGATGGATACTTCGCCGCTTTGAACTCGAGCAACCTCGGCGGCTTGATCTGACGGGCCTTCTTCGCCGTCGGCGGACGTTTGACCACCGCGCCGGAGCCGCCGCGCGGAACCGCGCCTTCGCCGCGGTCACCAGGCTCTTCCTCTGGCGGCGCGTCCGCTGGCTGCGCGACGGCGATGGCCGACGACATCGTCAGCGCAAGCAGCCAACGGCCGAATCCCCTCCGCTGGAACGCCTGAAAGCCCATGAGCTTCGACGGCTCTGGGTACCGCGTCGGCCGGTCCGAAACAAGGCATCCGCGAGAAAAGCTCGTCTCCGAAGACTCTTGAGGCCTGCGGGGCCCTGGTGGTACTCGCGAGCGGTGCGGATCGCGACCTGGAACGTCAATTCGATCAGGGCTCGACAACCCTTGGTCGTCGAGTGGCTGAAAACGACGGAACCCGACGTTCTCTGCCTGCAGGAGACCAAAGTCGTCGACGATGACTTTCCGACGGAGGACCTTCAACGCCTCGGCTACGCCGTCGAGATGGCCGGCCAAAAAACGTACAACGGCGTGGCCATCGCCTCCCGGCTCCCGATGAGCGACGTTTCCGTGGGGCTTCACGACGACGACGAGGACGCCGAAAAACGCTTCATCGCCGCCACCATCGATGGCGTTCGTGTCATGACGGCCTACGTTCCCAACGGCAAGTCGGTGGATTCGCCGGACTTTCCTCGAAAGCTCGCGTGGCTTGCCCGGCTTCGGCAAACCCTCGACCAAGGCGCGACCGCCGAAGGAGACGTTCTTCTCTGCGGTGACTTCAACGTCGCCCCCGAGGCGCGCGACGTGCACGACCCGAAACGACTGGAAGGACAGATCCTCTTTCATCCGGACGAGAGGGCGGCCCTGGCCAAAGTCCTCGACTTCGGTCTGGTCGACGCTTTCCGGATCCACGAAGAGGCGCCCAAACACTACAGTTGGTGGGACTACCGAGGACCGATGCTGAGACGAAATCTGGGCCTGAGGATCGACTTCATCTTCCTCACGAAGTCTCTCGCCGCCCGATCCGGCAGGTGTTGGATCGACAAGGACGTGCGCGGTCAGAACAAGCCGAGCGACCACGCACCGGTAATCGTCGACCTCGAGTAGCGCGTCTACCCGTCGGCCGCGAAGAACCGCCTCAGGCGGCCGTCGGGAAACCGAATCGGTCCGGCGGCGCACCAAGTCTACGAAGCACGCGTGCGGCGGCGACCGATACGCGGCCGCGCTCCATCCATCGCTCCAAATCGGCGTCCACTGCGAGCGCCTGCTCGACTCGAAGAAGCGCGGGTAGGTAAACGAGCTCACGACCCAGGCCGCCGCCCCGGGTTACCCGGAATGCCGTCCAAAGCGCTTCCGCCAGATCCTCGCCCCAACCGCGCGCCAGATCGACCACATCGGGAAAATCCGCACCTTGCCGAACCGCGAGTGCCGCCAGGTGCCGTCGCCCGAGGGCCGCCTTCCGCCGCTCGTCCATCCATCCGCTTCGAATTTCGAGGAGCAACGCCCTGCCCTCCTCGTCGTCGGCGCCGCCGGCCGTGCCGGCAAGCCACAGGCTCGGCCCGTGCTTCATGGCACGCAGCCGCGGCAGAACGTGGCCCTCGATTTCGTGAACGACGATTCGTTCTGCATCTCGCCGACGGTGACGAACACCACCACGAATTAGGACCACGCCGTCGCCGGCGGCGGCATAACAGGGGAGGTTTTCGCTGACCTCGACACGAAGCGCGAGGCGCAAAGCTCCTACGGTCGCGCGCATGAGAGAAAGCAGACTCGACGGCTCTCGCTCGTCGTCGCTCGTGTAGGACGGTTCGCCCTGCTTGGGCCGGAGCTGCACCCAAGCGCAAGCCCGCGCTTCCGCCTCCACGTGCTGCGGCGACGCATCGCTCGGATAACGACATGCCGAGCTTTCGAGCATGGACGCACTGAAACCGATGCTGCGCACGATCCGGGCTTCCGCCAAGAGCTCGCTGGCTCTGTCCGCATAGAGCTCGCCCCAGGGACCGGCCCGCGACACCGACTCCACCATGCTGTGCAACACCGACGAGATATCGTCGAGATTCGGCGATGGGCGATAGACAAACGCCGGTCGAACGCGTTGCCCGCGAGCCCATGCCTCGGCGACTCGACGCTCCTCGGCCATGGCGTTGACCGGACCACATCGACCAAGAAGCGAAATCACTCGCTCGGCATGAAGCAGCACACGATCGAAGTCGGCGAGTCGAGGCGTCACAGCTTGTTCGCCGCGATGTTGGCCAACTCGCTGCGCTCGCCCTTGCTCAAGAGGATGTTCGCCGTCAGCTCCTCGTCTCGCAGGCGGTCCGCCGAAACCGTCAGGCCGTTCGTCGCACTGTCGACGTAGGGGTTGTCGATCTGAAATGGGTCACCGGTCAAAACGATCTTCGTACCCTCGCCACATCGAGTGATGACCGTCTTGACTTCGTGCGGCGTGAGGTTCTGCGCCTCGTCGACGATGACGTACTGTTGCGGCAGGCTTCGACCCCGAATGTAGGTCAGAGGCTCCACCTGAACTTGACCACTCTCCAGAAGCTCCTCGAACGGGCGAACGCCCTTTCGCTTGCCACCACTCGCCTGGAGCAGAAACTCGAGATTGTCGAAGACGGGTTGCATCCAAGGGTTGAGCTTCTGATCGACATCACCGGGTAGATAGCCGAGGTCGCGCCCGAGCGGCATCACGGGTCGGCTCACGAGCAGTCTCGCGTAAATCCCGTCCTCGAGCGTCCGTTTGTAGCCAGCCGCTAGCGCCAACAGCGTCTTTCCGGTGCCGGCCTTCCCGATGATGCTGACCAGACGGACGGTGTCGTCGAGCAGGAGGTCGAGCGCGAAGCTTTGCTCCTTGTTGCGGGAGCGAATACCGAGCAGGCCTTCGGGCGCTGCTTGTAAGGCGCGGATTCTCCCTTGGCTGCAGTGATAGCGGCCAAGTGCCGTCCGCGACCGCCCGTCGCGCAGCATGATGCAAACGTTGGGATACAGACCGCTGTTATCCGGCGCAGCCAGCGCCCCCTTCTCGAAGAACTCGTCGAGCTCGGCGGAGCTGACGTCGAGCTCAATCACACCGGTGTCGAGGTGGTCGACGTCGACGGACTGATTCTCGTACACCTCGGTGCGCAATCCGAGCGCGTCGGCTCGGATGCGGAGGTTCACGTCCATCGTCACGAAGATGGTGGGCCGATCCGGCGACCCGTCGCGAATGTCGATGACCGTTCGCAGGATCGCGTTGTCAGGGGCCGACGGATGCAGCGCGTTGGGCAACTCGGGTCGCCGCTCCGGGACGTAAACGCGAAGCGAGCCCCCGTCGCCCATCTTGACCCCCTGGGACAAGGAGCCGCCTCGAGCGCGATTCGAGTCGAGCAGACGCGCTACCGCGCGGGCGTTCCGACCGCGTTCGGTGCTGTCGCGCTTGAACTTGTCGATCTCCTCGATGACGTAGATCGGAAGAATGATGTCGTTGTCTTCGAACTTGTAGATCGCCTGCGGGTCGTGCAGGAGCACGTTCGTGTCGAGGACGTAGTTCTTCCGCATCTGGGGGCCCCCATATGCACACAGTAGGCCTCGGGCTGCCATCACGGGCTTCACCGGACACACCATTTCCCCGAAGAAAACGCTGCTTCGGCGGAGAATTTCATCGCCGGGTTGACCTGCCGACCGGAACCCGGCTTTTGTTCCTGGCATGCGAACGGTCAAGGCGGGTGTAGTCGCGGGGCTGACGGTGGTCGGGGCGTGTGCGGCGATCACCACGGGTTGTAGTCAAACCCATCCAGACTCCGAGTGGCCGCCGAACGTCGGGGCGGTGCCCGTCATGCCGCTCGAAGAGAGCGGCGACGACGACGACTTCACGTTCGACGAGGACGAGGACGAGGACGAGGACGAGGACGAGGAAAGTGCTGCGCCGCCCGCGCCCGCGCCACCACCCGAGCCACCGCCCGCACCGGCACCCGCTGCCCCGCCGAAGCCGGAACCGGCGCCAGCACCGAAAAGTTGATCCCGAGTCGCGTACGCGTCGTAGCTGCTGCGGCGACCGCTGCAGTCGACTTCGTGAAGTGCTTCAAATCGGGCACGAAGCTCGGCCATGCGCTAACGTTTCGTCCCTGTGCCGCTCGGACTTCGCTCCTATTGGCTGCCTACGGGCGGCGTCGTCTACGTGTGCTTCGCGGCCATGCAGGCTCGCGGGGCGACGGGGTGGACGTGGGTAGCCCTCCTCGGCCTTCCGCTTTTACTGGCGGAGGTCTGGCGTAGGACCGCAGCACCACCCCGAGGAGAAGACCGCATCGAGCCCGCCGCTCGCTCGGCACTTCGCGCGTGTTTTTGGGGTGCAGCGATGTGGACGGCCGCGCGCTCGGGGCCCGCGGGCCGGGCGGCGTTCGACGCCGCTGCCAA
>JAJDAH010000247.1 GCA_029261965.1 Polyangiaceae bacterium | reverse complement strand
GGGGGTCGCGTCGTTTTACTTTCACCCGCGAGCGGACTGAAGGTTTGGCGCCGGTTTGCTGGTCGTTAGGGATGAAGCGCACTTCGGTTTTGATTTCGAAAGACAGAGTCGTGAGCGCGCGGGCCATTTCGTCGGCGACGTTGGTCTGGTCGAGGAAATCGCGAATTTCTCGGGCGACGACGCGGTATAGCCCGTTTTTGGTCTCGTCCATCTGGGCGAGGATCAGGTGCAGCGCCTCTTTGGGCAGTTTCATGTCGCTAACGAACTGCCGCACGTTTTCCGGGCCCTCGGTGAGTTTCTCGAAGCCAGTCTCGACGACGCGCTTGATGACCTCGGGCATCACGCGTTCGAGCCGACGGCGTAGCCGCTCGCGCTCCCGTGCTTCGGGATCCTCGGGTCCGGGGGGCCGTTCGCTATCCACGAGCCCAACTTGTTAACTTGGCGCACCGCGTCAGTCAAACTCGGGGGACCTCGTTTCCCACCCGCTGAAGCCGAACGAGGTGTGCCCGGGAGTTGGCCGTGGGCGGCTTTGGGCGCAACTAATCGACCCTGTGATGCGGTATCTCGGGTTCTCGTTGTTGCTCGCGCTCGGCTGCACGAGCCTCGATGAAGCGCCGTTGCCGGAGACGGCACGCATGGACGCAATCTCTTCTGGCCCCACCGCCGGGGCTGCCCCGGCTCGACCGAGTTCGTCGGACTTCATGACCTGTTTCCGGTCGTTTCGCCCGAGGGCAAGGCCGGATCTCGATCTCGACCGACTCGTCGAGCTTTGCGGCAATGACCGTGGCATGCGCCGCCGGGGGGCTCGAGCAGAGGGTGTAGTTGGCGAAAGCGCCGAACGCAGACATGTTTGGATACTCTCCGCGGCGGATTGCGTTAGCGTGTTTGCCGTCGGCGCCCCGAGCGTCGTCGACCTCGATATCGAGCTCTTCGGACCAGAACACGAGCGCATCGGTTTCGACACGAGCGACGATCGCTGGCCGATCGTCCGTCCAGACGGTCCGGTTTGCGTCGAGTCGGCTGGCGAGCATTCGGTGCTCGTTCGCGCTCAGCGTGGCAGCGGTCGCTACGCCCTCGAGTTGTGGGTTCGGGATTAACGAAACTCGTGGCGCACTTCTGGCGGTAGCGTCGCCTCGGGTGTTCCCGCTCGCTCGAGTGTGCGCCACAGGATCCACGCACCGGCGGCCAAGAGCAAGAAGCTCGCCCACTGAGCCGGAGTCAGCCCGGCGTACCTGGGGTCGTTCGACGCCACGTATTCGGTCAGAGCCACAGGCTCGCGAGACCGAAGAAAGTCGAGGGCGAAGCGGCCCGGCGTATACGCCAAGAGCATGACTCCGAGGTAAAATCCCCAGGGTCGAGGTTTCCGCCGCAGGACGAGAAAAGCTGCAGCGATTGGAAGGGTCAGAAGCATTTCGTACAGACCGAGGTCGAAGCGACCTCCATCGGGGTACTGCACGGCGATCCACAAGTCGGACCGCATCCCGGGATGGTCGTGGGCCAACGTGCATCCCGCGCGCCCGAACACCCAGGCGACAGGAAACGAGCTAGCGACGACGTCGGAGTAGGGAAGGGCCCGAATGCCGTAGCGCCAGCGCCAAAGCAGCATCCCCACGATTGCGCCGGCGAATCCTCCGAAGCTCGACAGCCCCTCCCAGAGCCGAATCAAGCTGAGCGGATCGGTGAGCACTTTGCCCGGGTAGTAGAAGATCGTGTCGAGCGCGTGCCCGAGCAGGAACCCGCCGCACGCGATCCAGAACACGAACGAGATCATCGCCTTGGGATCGAGCCCCACCCGGCGCGCCTGCCGGACGGCGAGGTAGCTGCCGATGTACGCTCCGAGCGCCACCAGGGTTCCGAAGGGCTTCACCGATATCGGAACGGGTGGAAAAGAGTCCGTGATCGACAGCGCAGGAATGATCGGGATCTCGCCGAGCTCGATGAAGGGGATGAGCGGCTCGCTCGTCATCTTCTGGGCTCGGGCATGTTTTTGACCGGTCGGATCTCGATACGATCCTCCTCGGCGGGCGTCGGCGCGGCGGTCATCTCGAATCGAACGCCGTCGCAAACGTTCTCGATGACGGTCGGGGCGATCGCGTCGCGGCTGCAGCTCGCCGCCGGCATCGATCGACCCGCCAGAGCTCGGGCGAGCTCGACGGCTCGGCCGATCGCTTCGGCGCGGGCTTGAGGATCGCTCGGTCGAACGGGGCTGAGCTGGATGGCTTCTCCGACTCGACTGAACAGGTCGGGTCCCGTCAAGTGCATGCCGACGACACCGCCAGTGACGTCGTCGAGCTCGATCACGATGTCCATCAGAGCTTGGCGAGGGCTTTGTTTGCCGCCATCCGGAATCGCGTACCGGATGCTGAGGGCGCGGGTGCACCGGCTTCGTCGGCACGCTGCCGGCGCGTCCGAGTTGCGGAACGCGAAGATCAGCTCGGTATCTAGCTCGCTAGTCGGCTTCGAGAACGAGCGAACCTGTGCCAGCAGGCGCGTCCAACGAGTGAACTCACTGACGAGTCGGCGCCGGTTCTGGGCGGCCTCTGCCAGCTCCATCTCGATGTCCTCGGCGTAGCGCACGAAGGCACGCTCGTCACGATCCCGGTTCGCAGCGGTGTCTTCGATCTCTACGATTCGCGCTGCCGCGGCTTTTGCGTGTGGGCCACGCGGCAGCGTCTGCAGGTAGCGCCGCAATCGAGCCACGTCGTCGCCCGCGCCGAGGAAATAGCGATTTTCGGTGTTGACGAACCACTGCCGCACGTCTTTTCGCCAGCGCCCGTCTGGCTGCGTGCGGAGGTAGGTGGCGGCCCGAGCCAGCTTCTCCTCGAGTGTGGTCGCGGTGCGCAGGTGTCGATACGCCTCGTAGTCGTCGACCCGAGCGGCGAACTGTCGCCCGGCGCCGGTGCACGCGGTCAGAGTCACCGCACCCGCCAGCACGGCGAAAAAGGCACTCGAGCGGAGCGACGACCTCACAGCTCTCTCGGCGGGCAGAAGTTGCATTCGGTGGTCGTCCGAGGTGCTTGCTCGTCGGTGAAGCCTCGGTAGTTCTTGCAGGACGCGACCAGGAGCGAACGAAGGCAGACTTCTCCGTCGTGCACGAGCGGAAGGCAGTCTTCTGGGAACGCCGCCGCGGATGGCACGTCGGGATCGCAGGCGTCGATGCACGTTACGCTCACTAGGCCACAGCCTTGGCACCGTTCGCAATCGATCGCTTTTTTCGTCGCGAAGAATATCGGGGCGTCGAGAGCGGTCGCCGTTTGGCCGCAACCACCGATGTCGCCCGGCGTCGGCGCCGCGCACAGAGTCGCGGTGGCGGCGACCAAAAGCACATGGCGCGGGCGGATCCGCGGCCTGGCGGTCACGGCAGCACCTCGAAGTTCAAGAACAGCCCCATTTGAGCGGCGAGCACGGGGAAAACGGTGCGTGACCTCTCCTGTGTCGCCGCTCCCCAGAAGACGTCGTAGAGCAGCTCCGTCGTGAGGCCCACGCCTGAAGCGAGCGAAAATAAGGCACCCACGGCCCCTTCGAGTCCGGCCCCGGGGTTCGGCTGAACGACGATGGGCACCCCGAGGCGCCCGAGCACACCGAAGCGCCCGCTGAACCGATACAGACCGATGAAACCAGGGGCGATCACCTGCTGCGCGATGCCGGCGAGTGCAAACGACGTGTGTGTCGCGATTCCGCCCTGAAATCCGTCCGGGTCCCCGAAGAGAATGGCGGCTGACAGGTCGAGATATCTCGCGGTCAAGCTCAAGGATTCGCCGTCGTCGCCGAGCTGCTTCGAGAGGCGGAAAGGGTTGTTGAGCCGTAGCCCTCGTCCGAGCTGAGCGGAACCCAACAAATGCACGTAGAGCGAGCTGTCGAGGTGCGTTTGAGGGGCCAGCTCGTTCTCGGTGCTTTCGTGCGAAGCGTCGGCTTGAGCGGCGCGTACACACGTCAGAGTGGCCGCCGCGACGAGGATCGCCGAAAATCGAGGGTTCACGCCGCGCAGGCGCGTTCGACGTCGTCGATCGCCTTGGGAATGCTTTCCGACAACACGCG
>JAJDAH010000246.1 GCA_029261965.1 Polyangiaceae bacterium | reverse complement strand
GAGCACGATGGAGAGATTTTCCTCGAAATCACGGAGACCACCGCGTTCACCCATTTCGACCTCGTGATGGGGGTTTTGAAGGAGGTTTGCCAGCGCCTGGGCGCCTGGCTCGTGGTGGACGATCTCGGTGCGGGGTACTCGAACCTCAAGCGCGTGCTCGACCTCGAGCCGAAAATCGTCAAGCTCGACCGTGAGCTCATCACTGGACTGCACGCGAACAAGCGCCAGCAAGTCATGGTGAGGCACGTGGTGCAGCTCTGTACGGAGCTCGGCGCGCTGGTGGTGGCCGAAGGCATCGAGACGCCTGACGAGCTGTCGGCGGTTCAAGATACCGGCGCGCATTTCGCTCAGGGCTTCTTGCTCGCCAAACCCGCGTTCCCCTTGCCCGACTACCGCTGGAACCCGGCCTGGAAGGGCGGCGCGCGCACCATCACGACCCAGATCCGAAAGAGCTTTCCGCCGGAGGCCAACAGTCGCCTGCGCAACGCCGCTCCTCCGAAGCCGCGCAGGAAGAGCGCAAGGCCGCCTCCAAAGCCGCCCGGGCCTCGGTCCCGTCGGCCACCCGCGCCGCCGCTGAAAAAGCGGTGACATGGTTCCCTTAGACGACATCCTCGCGCTGATTTTCGGCATCCTCTTCGTCGTTCGCAAGCTCGAGACCGCGCGGCGTGATCCGGCGCACTACCCGCACGTCCCGACGCCGGCCTTCGAGAGCTGGCGCTCGAGCGAGATGTCGGCGTACCGGCTCGGGTCGAACGCCTGTTTTCTCAAGGCGTTGATAGGACTGCCGATGTTCCTCCTGATGAGGAATCCGGACCTGCAGACGGCCACCGCCGTCATCTGGACCGCCCGTGTGGCCGTCGTTCTTTGGCTCATCGCCATGATTACGGCGTTCGTCCGGCTTCACCGGGCGAGCAAAGAACGCCAGCGTCTGCGCATCCCTCTGGCAATGCCGCCTCCGCCAGACGTGAATTCGGGCTCCGGGAGCCGGCCCCCGTCGGACTGAGCCCCCAACTCGGGAAGAACCCTGGCCACCCGGCCGTAGACCAATGCGAGCCACCATGGGCAACACCGCGGCCACCCTCGCCATCGTTCTCGCGGGCCTTTTCAGGTCCGAAGACCGCGAAGGATGGCGACCGCCTGGGGATCGAGGCCGCCGTAAGACCGGTCCCCGGACTGGCCGTTCCCCGGACAGCTCGCGAACGAAGCGGATCCGGCGTTAGCCGCCGAACTCACCCCGCAATCAGGTCCATTTCGGTCCCGACGCTCTTGAAAGCGTCGACGGCGCGGTCGATCTGCTCGTTCGTGTGTTCGGCGGACAGCTGGACTCGGATCCTCGCCTGCCCTTTGGGCACGACGGGGTAGGAAAATCCGATGACGTAGATGCCCCGCTCGAGCAGCTTGGAGGCGAATCGCTGCGCGAGCGCTGCGTCGCCGATCATCACCGGAACGATCGGGTGTGAGCCGTCCTTGATGTCGAATCCCGCCACTCGAATTTTCTCCCGAAACCGGCGCGTATTCTCGATGAGCTTCTCCCGAAGATCGCTGGATTTGTCCAAGAGCTCGAACACCGCGAGGCTCGCGCCCGCGACGGCGGGCGCCAGGGTGTTCGAAAACAGATAGGGGCGCGAGCGCTGCCGCAACAGTTCGATGACTTCCCGCCGCCCCGTCGTGAACCCACCGCTCGCTCCGCCGAGCGCTTTGCCGAGAGTGCTCGTGACGACGTCGACGCGGGCTTGGACCCCGCAGTGTTCCGGCGTGCCCCGCCCGGTCGGGCCCACGAAGCCGGTAGCGTGCGAATCGTCGACCATGACCATGGCGTCGTGCTCGTCCGCCAGGTCGCAAATCCGGTCGAGCTTGGCGAGGTACCCGTCCATGCTGAAAACGCCGTCGGTGGCGATGAGGCGTAGCCGCGCGCCAGCAGTCTTCTTCAAGCACTCCCCGAGCGCCGCCATGTCCCCGTTGGCGAAGCGATGTCGCTCGGCTTTGCACAGCCTCACCCCGTCGATGATCGAAGCGTGGTTGAGCGCGTCGCTGATGATTGCATCGTCGGGTCCCAGCAGCGTCTCGAAGAGGCCCGCGTTGGCGTCGAAACACGAAGAGTAGAGAATGGTGTCGTCGGTCCCGAAAAAACCGGAGACGGTCTTTTCGAGCGACTTGTGCAGGTCTTGGGTGCCGCAGATGAAGCGCACGCTGCTCAAGCCGAAGCCGTGGGAGTCGAGCGCCGCTTTGGCGGCCGCGATGACCGCGGGGTGCGAGGACAGGCCCAGGTAGTTGTTCGCGCAGAAGTTCACGACTTCGGCTCCGCCGGTGCGGATGGCGGCGGCTTGCGGTGATGTGATGACTCGCTCGGTCTTGAACAATCCGTCGGCACGGATCTGGTCGAGCTCTTTCCGGAAGACGGATTCGGCACTCTGGAACATCAGTTTCCTCCGAGAACGGTGGTCGTCAGAACTCGAGCACGACCTTCGGGAAAGTTTGGATACGGTCCTCGAGCACTTCTTTGTCGAGCTTCCAGAAATTCACCACCGGACCGTCACCGTGGTTCAGCAGCACTTCCCAGACGAGGTCGTGAATGTTCGGGTCGCGGTCCTCCAGCAAGTGCCTGGTGATGTGCCAGGTTTCCCAGACTCGACGTCCGATCACGCTGTGCATGTTGATCCCGTCGACGATTACGCGGTCGAAGCTCTCGATGATGGCGTCTCCGCTCTTGAGGCCGAAGAGGATGACGTCGCCGCCCCGGCGAACGCAGTGGATCGCGTTGTTGACCGAGGAGTTCTGCCCGCTCATCTCGAGCGCGACGTCGACGCCGACGCCGTCGGTGAGTTCGCGCACCTTGGCGCAGAGATCGGGATCGTGACTGTGGGGCTCGGGCCCTTTCCCGGGCGACAGAACGACGTCAGCGCCGAGTCGTCGAGCCATCTCCGCGTGATGCTCCACCGGTTCCACGCCGATGATGTGCGTCGCTCCCATGGCTCGGGCGATGGCGACAGCGAAGAGCCCAATGGTGCCGCAGCCGACAATCGCGACCCGCTTGCCGCGCAGGTTGACCTTCGTACAAGCGTGAACGGCGTTGCCGAAAGGCTCCTGCACTGCGGCGACTTCGGGTCGGATCTTGTCGACGTTCGTCCGCCAGACGACCTTCGCCGGCAACTTGACGAGCTCGGCGAAGCAGCCGTCGTAGCTGATCCCGATGATCAGGTCGTCGGCGCACACGTGCTGATCGCCGATTCGGCACTGGTGACATTTCCCGCAATAGATGTGGCTCTCGGCGGCGACGAGGTCGCCGACCTCGAGGCCGTGGGTCCGTCGGGCATCGCTGCCGACGGCGACCACCTCGCCGAACAGCTCGTGCCCGATCACCCGCACGTTGCGCTCGGATCGCAGATCGTGCGACTCGCGGTCCAACGACTTGAAAATCATGTCCTTGAACGCCCGGCGGAACCAGATGTTGCGATCCGATCCGCAGAACCCCGCGAATCGTGGCCGAATCAGCACTCGCGAACGATCGTGGTAGTCGTTTCGCTCGTCGAGCTTTGCTTTGGGGACTTCAGCGATCTCGAGACCGCGGCTCTCGGACCACGGCGAGCGCCCGCGGTCGTAGACCAACGCACGCATCATCTCCGACATGGGATGAATTGTGCCGCAGGCCTCGAGGCAACGGGCGTGAAATAAAGATCACGCGCCCCCGAGCCAACTACCGTCGGGGCGCAGGCGCCAGGGGCGGGGTTGTCACTTCGGAGCGGGGCGGCCACCGGGGGGCGCGGGAATGCCACGCTTGGGCAAACGCATCCGCCGCACCGGCGGCTTCTCCTCCGGCGGCTTCTCCTCCGGTGGTTTCTCCTCCGGTGGTTTCTCCTCCGGCGGTTTCTCCTCCGGCGGTTTCTCCTCTGGCGGCTTCTCTTCCGGCGGCTTCTCGACCTTTACGGTGGTGCCAGCGTCCTGCTTCTTCACCGCGTCGGGATCGACCTTGACGATCTGATCGTTGATGTGGCGCGTCTCGGCCCAGCCTGGCGACAGCTCGCCCGGCGCGGAGGGGTATTCGATGAGCAGAAACGAGCCCCGTCGCGCCTTGCGGTTGACGAGGGTGCCCTTGCCGACCTTGGCCAGCACGGTGCTCGAGGTATCCGCCTCTTGGTAGATCTTCATTTCGAAGATGCCGACCTTGACCGTGCCCTTCTCCTCCTTCTCGTCGTCGTAGCGCTTGACTTCGTCCTTCTTTTCCTCCGCTTTCGGCTCTTCCACCTTCGGCGGCTCCGGAGCCGGAGCGGGAGCGACGGTCACCGCGGGTTCGGGCGCCTCGTCCTTCTTGCACGCCAATAGCGCCCCACCCAGGGCAATCACGCTGAGTCCGACCGTCCACTTGTCGCGCGTCATTCGCTTCCTCCTAGAGAAGATGGCTGAACCCTACACCAGCGGCGGGGCCGAGGGGAAGATCCGCCCCTTCGAGCGTAGAACCACAAAAACACGTGCTCTAGGACTCGGTTCGAGAACTGGCCTTGGGTGCGCGAGCGTCGACCGCGATCGGTGGATCACGGGGCCGACGGAGGAGACGTCTGCTCGAGCGGCGGGCGGTTCTTCATGCAGGTGTCAATCTTTTCGACGATGTTCGGTGGCGCACCCACGGGCAGGCGTGGGCGCCCCATGACGTCGACGAGCAAGCGGTCCAAGCGCGGGCTGAACCACACGAACATGGCTCGGCCCTTGATGTTCGCAAACGGTACACCGCCGCCGCGATAGCCGAACCACCGGCGGGAGTCGCTGCTGTTGTCGCGGTTGTCGCCGAGCACCCAGACCTCTCCGGGTTTGACGACGTAAGGGCCCTCGCGGCCGGTTTTGCTCGTTCGGCTGCGCCGCTCGCGGCTGCCGTCGGGTTCGGGGCAATCGACGTTGTATTGGGTCAAGTAGGCGGAGGGGCCGAGGTACTCGACGAAGAGCTCGACGCAGACCTCGGCGCTGTCTTCGGACTCCCGGAAGGTGTAGTCGCCGACCTCGCAGTTCGGAACCCGCCAGTTGTTGATGACCGGGTGTCCGTTTTCGACCATGAGCGTGTCTCCCGGCACGGCGATCGTTCGTTTGATGAAGTCCTGATGCTCGACCCCCGGCGGAGGGTCCGGGGTCTCGAATACGATCACGTCCCCGCGGGTCGGCGGCATCGACTCCAAGATCCGCGTCTTCGTTCTAGGCACCAGCGGTCCGTACTTGAACTTGTTGACGAAGATGTGGTCCTGAAGTTGAAGCGTCGGCAGCATCGAGCCGCTCGGGATCTTGAACGCCTCGACGACAAACGCCCGGAGGAAGAGCGCGACGAGAACAGCGACCAGAATCGATTCGGCGTATTCTCGAAACTCGCTCTTGCGCCAGCGTCCGAGATGGCGTTCGACCTGCGCGGTGGCGTCGTCGAACGACTTTTCGAACTCGGTGCGATCGAACTCCTCGGTGTTCATCGCATGGCGGAGGTCGTCGAGGCTCGCGTCGAGGTCGTCGCGCACGCTCTTCGGGACGTGCCGCTCGACCGCTCTCTTTTTCTTTTCTTGGATTCGTGCCGCTTCGTCCAAGAGGTGCGCGGCCGCTTCGTATTCGCGTCGAACCTCCGAGGGCAGATCGGTGCGCCCACCGACTCCAATGCTGTCCGAGCCCGGCAGGTTGTGCCGGAAGTAGTAGAACAGCATCTCGTAGAAAGTGAACAGCACGATGACCGCTGGGATCGGCTGATCCTCCACGAAGAGGCGTAGCGTCCAGAGGAAACCCGAGCCCACACCGGTTTCCCCCGGCGATGCGATCCAAACCGTGACGAGCGCGAGCCCCAGCGGGACCAGAAAAAACCAGCCGGCCAAGAAGGCGTAACGAGACAGCTTCGATCGTTGCACGTGGGTCTGGGCGGCCGGAGCGCGCTGACTCATATCTTGCGGTATCGCCGTGGGCAACCGACGGCGGTCAGTGCCCTCTTGGGGCGCTTATGTAGCAGCTTCATCGCGGAGTGAAGAACGGCCTGTTAGGGCGCGTCGCCGACCTGAACGACGTAGTCGACTTTGGCCGCGCGGTCGTCTCCCGCCACCATCGGCGGTGCGGTCCTGCCGATGCTCGGACTGTGGTCGACGAGCAAATAGTAGACGCCTTTCGGCACCTTCACGTAGCGCTTGAACACCTGCCCGGCCTGCAGTTGCTCGTCGAGAAGCGGCGGCGCCGTGATTTGTGTCGGTCCCGCGGTCGCGACGTATTTGCTGACCATCATGTCCCCGACGCCCTTCTGAATCAGCAGGACGTCGACCGCGGGAGCCCCATCGAGCGTCGCGGTGATGTAGAGCGCCTTGCCGCCCTTCT
>JAJDAH010000245.1 GCA_029261965.1 Polyangiaceae bacterium | reverse complement strand
GGGCTTGCCCAGCAGCCGCCGAATCGCCTCGGGACGGTTCGGGATCGTGCCGAGTGTTTGCGCGACTTTGCGCCCCTCGACGACGGCTACCGCAATCGTTTCCGCGTGTACATCCATGCCGACGAATCGTGTAATCTTGCCTATGACCGGTTCCTTTCACGTGTAGCTCTGCGCGTGCCGCTTTACGGCGCTGCGCGTAACCTACGGTTTCGTGACTCGAGCCGGTCGTTCCATTCTGACTAGGCAGACTGAGAGGCGCGGATATTCGGGAAATCTGCGCGGCTTGCTCCGTTGTGAACAATGTTTATACTGAGGTCATGACGAAGCGTCTTCAAGCCATCGGCAATAGTGCCGGGATCATTATCGACAAGCCCATCTTGGAGCTGCTCCGGATCACCGTGAAAACGGATCTCGAGCTCACGACCGACGGTGAGCGCCTCATCATCACGCCAGTTCGCCGAGCCGCGAAACGTCGCCGCAAGTTTGCGAAGGCGCAGGAGCGAGCCGTCCGTAATCATGAGCGCACCTTTCGCAAGCTCTCCGAATGACGGAGCGCCCGCCTGCGTTCCTCACCGTTGAGGAAGTGCTCGCGCTGCACGAGGATCAACTCCACCGCTTCGGCGGCCTGGCTGGCATTCGCGATGCGGGAGCGCTCGATTCCGCAGTCGCAACTCCGGCTGCAACGTTCGGTGGCGAGTTTCTCCACCGCGACTTGTTCGAGATGGCGGCGGCCTACGCCTTCCACATTGCGGAAAACCAGCCCTTTGTAGACGGGAACAAGCGGACCGCGCTCAATGCGGCGATTGTCTTCCTCGACCTCAATGCCTGGGAGGTCTTGGACCCGGAGGGCCGGCTCTACGATGCGATGATCGCGTTGTCAGCACGCGAACTCGACAAGCGGGCGCTCGGGAAACTTTTTCGTGAGCTGTCGCAGCGCCTCGCCGATTCGGACGAGGAGGGGGATCCAGGCGACCCCACTTGACGAGCTGCCTAACAAGGGATTCGAGCAGTCGGGGAAGTCGAGCGAACGGACGCTTGCAGGGGATGACAAGCATCCCTGCAAGCTCAGTGATTCGCGGGCGTCGAGTTGGTAGAATTGCTCGACTGCCCCGCAGCTCAATCCCAAGTCGTTATGCGGACCGCCAACTGTTCGCCAAGCCCTCATGAATGAGCCCGGTGACCCCTATCGCTCATCAGCCAAGCCTCCTTCTGCGGAGCTCCAGCATCCGTACTTGTCAGCGTGGAGAGACCTCACTCGTCGGCGAGTCGCGTACTGTAGCAGCATCCTGGCACTGCCCGGCGGCGCTCTCGCCGCGTACGCACTTCACCCCTACTTCCTGATCGCGAGCGTCCTCGCTGTACCGCTTTTCTACGTTCTTGGCGAACGCGTTACGGATTTCAATTGTCCGCGCTGCGGCTCGCTCTTTTCGGAGCGTTCCTTCGTAGCGGCCGCAGATTCAACGAACGTTGTGCCCTTCGATCGACGCTGCCATCACTGCGGGCTTGGGGAAGGCGCGCTACCACCTGTCGAGCCAAAGGAAGGCTAGAACCGCGGCCGCATAACAAGCAGTTGGAGCAGACGGGGAAGTCGAGAGAACGAAGCGCTTGCCGGGGTCGCTTCGCGCCCGGCAAGCTCGGTGATTCGCGGACGTCGAGCTGGTAGAATTGCTCGGGTGCCCCGCAGCTCAACTGCAGATCGTTGATATGGAACGACCCCTCAAGTTCGATTTTCGTGTTCAGAGTTTTTCTTTGATCGCGCTTGCTTTCGTTGAATGTGGAGCAGACGAGACAGTGGCCGAGAAGGGCTCTATCGACGGCTGATCACGCTGATATTCGAGGATCGGGACAGGCCCGCCTTCATAATCATGATTCGTCGGGAGCTGCCTCGGACTAGGATCTAGACTGCCTACTCCGCGTGAACGACGGTTTTATGAGCAATCCAGATAAAGATTCCGGCGAGCCACTCCCCGAGTACGACTTTTCGAACGCCCAGCGCGGCAAGTATGCCAAGCGCTATGCGGAGGGAACGAATGTCGTTGTCCTGGATCCCGATGTCGCAGCGAAGTTCAAGACGTCCCAGGCCGTCAATGACGCTTTGAGAAAAGCACTCAACTCTGGTGAGTAGCGCCGCCTAACAGTGGTTTGCAGCAGACAGGGAAGATTTTTTCGCGGAACACTTGCCGGGTTCGCTTCGCGCCCGGCAAGCTCAAGGATCTCTCTGACGACGAGTGCTAGAATTGCTCGTCAGACCTGCTGCTGAAACCAAGGTCGTTAGGCAGACAGAGAAGCGGCTTCCGGTTTGACGAATCTGCGCTCGTGCTATCATCGACACATGCGCGCAGCCGATTCGATTCTCGCGGATGCTCTGGACCTCCCGGAAGATGAGCGAGCTCGCCTCGCTCTTCGTCTTGCCGAGAGTCTTCATGGCGACCCGCAGCCTGAAGCTGAGCGGGCCTGGGTGAAGGAGATCGCCCGACGTGTCGAGCGCGTTCGTGACGGAACGGCGGAAACCGTGACCGGCGAGGAAGCGCTCGCCAGCGCGCGAGCACGCTTGTCGTCGCGCCGTGCCTGAAGTTCTGAAGGCGGCGTCGCGAGAGTTCGATGATGCCGTCTATGAATACGAGGGACGGCGCGCCACGTACGGCGGCCGATTCTACGACGAGATCGAACGCATCTTCGACGTGATCGACCGGCTCCCTGACCTTGGACCGCCATGGCTTCTCGACGGGATCCCTGAGGGCGTCAGACACGTTCCGCTGAGAGCCTTCCCGTACGACGTGGTGTACATCACTGACCCTCGCGTCGTCGTTGTCGCGATGAGGTGCACTCATCGTGACCCAACGTACTGGATCGATCGATTAGATGAGGTCAAATGAGCCGCTGCCTAACAAAGGGCTGAAGCAGACAGGGAAGTCGAGAGACTCCCGATACCGAAGGACGAGTTCGAGCAGACCGACGTCAAAGCACTCGCTTCCCCAGAGCCCGCCGCCGTTCCAGACGTTCGTATCCCGCGACCGGACTTCCGCGTGTACGACGGACTGCTTGCCGGAGGCGACCGATGACCGCTGCGGCATTCACACCGGCGAACGCTGAGCGACTCACCGAGCTGCTCAGTCTCTTCAAGTTGCCGACGATGGCCGCCGAGACAGTGCACCGCATGGAGCAGGCGGAGCACCAGGATGCGCTCGGCGTCTTGCTCGACGTCGCCGAGCTCGAAGGGCCGACCGTCACGAGCGACGCATCGACCGACTGCGACGGGCGTCGAAGCTGCCGCCGGCCAAGACGCTCGAGTCCTTCGACCTCGAGCGACTCCCACGCGCACTCGGAAAGAAGTTCCGCGAGCTCTCCGGCGGCCAGTTCCTCGACGGCGCCACCAACGTGCTCGCCTTCGGACTCCCGGGCACTGGAAAAACTCATCTCGCCGGCGCTCTCGGCCACGAGCTCGTCCGCCAGGGTCGCTCGGTGTGCTTCATACCCACCTACGAGCTCGTCCAGAGCCTGCTCGTGGCCAAGCGCGACCTCGACCTGCCACGCGCTCTGCGCAAGCTCGACAACTTCGAGCTGCTCATCCTCGACGACCTCGGCTACGTCCAGCAGAGCTCTGACGAGGCCGAGGTGCTCTTCACCCTCATGGCCGAACGCTACGAGCGGCGCTCCGTGCTCATCACCAGCAACCTCGTCCTCGGAGAGTGGGAGCGCATCTTCAGGAACCCCATGACGACAGCGGCCGCCATCGACCGCCTCGTCCATCACTCGGTCATCCTCGAGTTCGACGTCCCGAGCTTCAGGACCGAAAAGGCGAAACAGGAGGCGAAGACGAAGGACGCAAGCAAGTCATCCAAGAGCAACGACTCCCGAGGTCGGAAAGCTCAAGCTCGAACTGACGCGTGATCGTGAAACTGAATCAAAGAAACCTGGCCTGGCGAATCGGCAAGAATAGTTGACGTCGATCAGCCGGTCGTTCCATTCTGACTAGGTGGACGCAGCGCAGTAGCGCCGGCGAGGTCGATCTGGCAGAATCCTACCGTGGGCAAGCCGGCAATCGACGTAGACAGCCTCTCCGCGGCTGAGAAGCTCGAACTCATCGATGAACTTTGGGCGAGCGTTTCCCAGGATCCGGCGAACGTCGTGCTGACGGAAGCTCAGCGCCGCGATCTGGACGCGAGGCTAGATCGGTTGGAGCGTGACGGTCCGGTTGGCCGTTCTTGGTCCGAAATTCGACGGGACTTGCTCAAGCAGTCTTGATGCCGCTTGTCTTCCGCGAGGAGGCGGAGACCGATATCAGGGAAGCCTTCGCCTGGTATCGGAAGAACCGCCCCCATCGGCTCCCGGATCTGGTCGACGACCTCGACGCTGCTTTCGCGCGACTCCTTGAGGCGCCGGAATCGCATCCACTCCAACACCGGACACTTCGTCGGTTGCTGCTCAAGAAGTTTCCGTACGGCGTCTACTACAGCATCGTGGACGACGTGATCGTGGTCGTCGCGATTTACCACGCGAAGAGAAATCCAGCTGATCTGCTCGAACGGGAAAAGCGAACCGGCGCCACCTAACAGTGGCTTGCAGCAGACAGGAAGAAGATTTTGCGAAGCGCTTGCCAGGTTCGCTTCGCGCCTGGCAAGCTCATGGATCATCTTGGAGTCGAGCGCTAGAATTCATCGGCTGCCCTGCAGCAGAAACGCAAAGCGCTAGGCGGACGATGGTGGCGGTCCCCATGGCCAGCATGCAAAACCATATTTCGAGTTGTACTCTAGTGCTCCGCGCATTCTGGATCGTCGTCGCCACAAGCGCGTGTTCGACTGATTCAAGCACCGCCGCGAGCCCCATAGACGCGTCTTCGCACGCTCTTCCGGACTGCGAGTTCATGACCGTCGTGGAGCATCTGAGCGGCCAAAGACCCGTGGAAGAATGCGGCGTGCTCGACATCTCCGCACCCGCAGCGTCCCAAGCGGCGGCTCAACAGTGCGTTGCCGCCGCGTTCGCAGCCGACACGCCGTTCTACGTCCTTTGGGATTCGCAGGGATTCGAGGGCATCGTCAACTTCGGCCTCGTAGCCGATCTGAACGGCGAGGAGCTCCGCGTGCGGTTCGTAAGTCACGACAGTTACGGAGCGGACGTACTTACCACCTGGACTACATGCTCAACGTTCGACATCCCCGTGCGTTGTCTAGATGCGGAGACGCTCTGCTACGAGTGCGAAGCACGTGAGCAGCTCAGGTGTGGCTGTGTCGAAGGGGATTCACTCATCGAGTGCTCCACGCTATGTCGTGGCGCCGCGCTGGACGGATGGGATCGCGCCGCCTAACCGGTGATTCGAGCAGACGGGAAAGTCGAGGCAGAGGCCGCTTGCCGGGGATGACAAGCATCCCGGCAAGCTCGGTGATTCGCGGTCGTCGAGCTGATAAAGTTGAGCGGCTGCCCCGCAGCTCAATCACAAGTCGATCGATCGTTGATATGGAACGACCCCTCAAGTTGATCGCGCTTGCTTTCGTTTAATCTCCGTTCCGTTGCCGGTCTCGACCACTGACCCGTCTGCTTCACTGAAATTTCCTTCGCTTCTCGTTTCTCTGGGTTTGGCTTACTGGCGTGCGCCTGCGCTGGCCGCGTCCTTCTCGGCTTGGACGCCCACCGCCCAGATGAAGCCGACGAGCTCGCGCGCGACGGCCGTCACGACTTTGCCGGCGGGCTTGTTCATGTTGCTCAGCCGCCAGTGGCGCCGGTGCAGACGCTGTTGCGCCTACCACGCGATGCCCATGACCTCCTGGCTCAGCGTTTGCTCCAACTGTTTCTGCCGCATGCCGAGCTTCGTCAGCTGCCAGAACAGGACATACCCTGTGGGCCCGGCCTCGTAGCAGACTCGCAGAGTGCTCGGATCGCCGGGCTTGCCCAGCAGCCGCCGAATCGCCTCGGGACGGTTCGGGATCGTGCCGAGTGTTTGCGCGACTTTGCGCCCCTCGACGACGGCTACCGCAATCGTTTCCGCGTGTACATCCATGCCGACGAATCGTGTAATCTTGCC
>JAJDAH010000244.1 GCA_029261965.1 Polyangiaceae bacterium | reverse complement strand
TCGGAAGCCAGCAGCGAGACTACCGGCTGCTGCGCTGGACGGGTTGGCGCTCACCGGGAGGGTCCGGCTGGTGACCGGAGCGCTCGGAAACGCGTTCGCCAAGGCGATCTTCAGATCCGTTGCGTTCGTGGCGA
Organism: Polyangiaceae bacterium; assembly: GCA_029261965.1. Lineage (GTDB taxonomy): Bacteria > Myxococcota_A > Polyangia > Polyangiales > Polyangiaceae > JAJDAH01. The sequence goes on along the minus strand of JAJDAH010000244.1, from coordinate 18,774 downwards.
ACTCCGCAGGACCTCCGTTGCCGGCGTAGGAGATGCGATTGACGGCGCAGCAGGCCTGGAGATCGAGGTTGTTGGGATTGAGCGCGCAGATCGATCCCGAGGCGGGATTGTCGTCGATATCGGCCGCCGTGAGTGCCGTGCAGTCGATGGGCGTGGCGCCGACGGTGACGTTGGACAGAGCGAAGCCGACGACGTAGGTCGGGATCCCGTTGCTCGCGAGATCGAGCGCCACGGTTTCAGGCTTCTCGTAGGGGCAGATGCCCGACGGCACGCCCGCGGGCTCGCACTCCGGGCGCACGTCGAGGTTCGGTGCACCGTCCGTGAGCAGGATGATGAAGTTTTCTCGGCAGCCGCCGGCGACGAATGGGTCGTCTTTCGGACCGAACTTCCAGGTTGCCCCGGTCATCTGTTCGTCGGTGGCGTCGTTCATGAGGAAGTCGCGTGCGTCTTCGAGCATTCCGGCAATTGGCGTCGCGCCGAAGGACCGAGAAGACAACAGCACGTTCTGAATCATCGCATTGCGATTGATGAGCGCAGCGGTGCTCGCGAATGGATCGCCGAAGCCGACCATGCGTCCCTCCCACGGCGGAGCGGCGGCATTTCGTGCGCCGACCTCGTGGGTGTGCGGGCTGTCGCAGAGGGCGGGGTTGCCCACCGCCGGTGAGCCCACGTAGTAGCTCCACGTCCCGGCCACGCCGGCCGCATCGCTGTCGAGCGGCGAGCCACGGCCATCGTTGAGCCGAGTGTCGAACGTCATGAGAGCGAATCGAGCTTGGGTTCGGAACGAGTCGAGCAAGCCGTCGTTCGACTGATTGAACGAGCACCCGGTGTTCGACGGGTCGTCGTAGCGGTGCGTGATGAGGGCCGACGCCGGGAAATCGTAGCGGCTCGGCGTGGGCAGCGCGCCGGGGCCGTAGACGCAGTCGCCGGACACCATTCGGTTGAACGGGTACTTGTAGTTGTAATCGTAGGGAGACGTCGTTCCGATCGTGTACTCGCTGTTGAAAGCAGACGTCTTTCGCGACTGGTCGTAGCAGCTGTAGTCCGTGGTCGTTCCGGTCAACACCTCGACCAGCTCGATCCAACGGCTCTTTTCGTTCGTTCCGCCAGAGTTGCCTGGGTCGCACACCGGATGCAGCCCGTCGGAGCTCTTGCGCTCCATCGAGCCCGAGGAGTCGATGAGTAAAAGAGCGTTCGGGAGGGGGGGATTGACGTCCACTTGGGCCGCGGCGCTGGTCGCGGCGGTGAGGCCTCCGACCACGACGGCGACCGAAAGCAGAATGGGAGAAGGCTGCCTCATCTTTCTCTCCTACTGCGCAATGGGACCCACGGTGACGTAGGCCCGAAGACTCTGGACACCCGCGACGGTCGAGACCGACGCGTTGCAGGTGCCACCGGGGGTGAAGGGTCCGGTCTGAGCGGTGGTGGTGAACGCGAGCTGGGTGAACCCGAACTTCGCGCCGCCGGTGTCCGAGCGCTCGGCTCCGACAACTGGCCGCCCGGGCCGCCCGGGATCGGTCATCTCGACCCGGAAGTTGGCTTGGAGCGCGACGGGGCCGAGGCTGCCCGGAGTCGGCGGTGCGCCGGGCACGTAAGTTTCGAACAGCGATTGCCCGGCGAAGTTGACGCCAACGTTGTTGTTCAGCTCGCTCTGGAAGAACTTGTAGCAAGGCACGACCTGGGGACCGACGATTCCCGTGATGACTACGTCTTTGGTCGCCTCACAGGTTTCCGGCGGCGTGCCGGGGTCGCGGACCTTCTTCGTGACCTCGTCGACCCGCGTCGTGTAGTCGGCTGCCGCCGCGCGGGTGGCGTACTCGCTCACGTAGGTCGTCTGGAGCGCCTGCCGGTTGAAACCGGCGCCGACGCTCGTGAGGCTCGCGGCGCGCGCCGAGAAGAAGCCGATGGCCGTCAACAACGTGATGACCATCGCCACGATGAACAGCGCCGCGCCTCGCTCCTGGCGCTTCGACCGGGGACTCCGCAACCGCCTCACCACTGCTCCTGCCAGTTGTTGTGCAGAGCGATCTCCGCCTGGATCGTGCGCACGCGCGCCCACTGGGTGGCGGCGGCGTCGAGCGACATGCGGTACAGGCCCGGGCCGATGCCCGGTGCCGGCGTGATGTTCGCCCGCCGGTCCGCTTCGCGCGAGCGGATGCTCAACCTCGTCGTGACGGTGCGCACCCGCTGGGGCCCAAAACCGACGCCGAGCGTCGTGACGTCACCGACCCACGCGGGGATCTGACCGTTGCCATCCGCGAGGTGCAAGAGCGTGGGGTCGCCGTTCGGGCTCACCGCGCTCGCCACCGTGATGCCGAACCCGAGGTCGACGGCGTACTCGGCGACGACTTCCTCGGTGCCCGCCATGAACGCGCCGGTCGACGTGTCGATCTCCACGCGCACGAGCTCGGTCCGGTCGTCGTCGAAAGGCCCTGTGGCCGCGGCGTTGTAGAGCGGCGCCCAGTTGGCGTTCGCGCCGCCGAAGTTCGAGTCGTCGTTGAGGTTTCGGACGTCGTACTTGATCAGGTTGATGACACTGGCGACGCATTCGCCACACTGGGCGATGATGCCGCAAGCGTTGGTGCCGGCGTTGTCGCGGAAAATCGGTGCAGGAGCGCTCGCCAATGTGATGAAGGGCTGGAGCGGGTTCGTGGTGTCCACGCCGGTGATCGACCCGAAGTGCTGATTTCCCTGGGTGTCGAGGACGCGCAGCATGCGCCCCGCGGCGAAGATTTGTGCGAGCTGGGTGGGTCCGCCGATGCGGGCCATCGCCCCGGATTCGACTTTGAGCCAAACGTTGAAACCGCCGCCGCTCGGCGCCACGTCTCGAACGGGAAACTGCTCCGCGGTCGAGTAGCTTCCGGAGAGAAAGATCTGGTCGGGGTCGAGCCCGTTGGCGGTGAGCGGCGGCCGATCGGTCGAGCCACCAGGCACGATCCGCACCGCCGCGAGTCGCGTGGCTTCGAGCGGCCACGTACCCTGAGGCTTCGAGCAAACGAAGGGGTCGCGCTGCACGTTCGGCGTCGACAGATGTCCGGCGCGCGCGACGTCCGCGCGAAGCCGCTCGAACCCGATCATGTTCGTCATCGTCGCGGATGCGATGCGTGCTTCGCGCTGAAAGAACCTCGAGCCGTGTCGCGCGAGTCCAAAAACTGCGACCGTGACGAACATCCCGCCCGTCACGGCGACCATCAGCTCGGTGAGCGTGAAGCCTAGTCGACGCCGTCGGCGTGCTGCTTTCGACCGCTGGCGCGGGTGAGTCGTCGGGCGGGTCATCGTGCCGTGTTCTGTCGGACCGCCGACGTGGTGTAGACGAAATGAAAGTTGACGACGTCTTGCCCAATCGGCGTGGCCAACAAGGTCGAGTCGCAAACACCATTGGGTCCCGCGGTGAGCTGGTTGGCGTTTTCTTTGAACCAGAACACCCGCACCTCGGTGCGAATGAGGCCGTTTCCACTCACGTTCGCGTTGGCCGAGGTGACGGCAATGCCGTCCGGGTAGAGCCAAGACAGTCGAATGTGGGTGCAGAATTTGACCGCGTCCGGGTCGATCGTGGGGTCGACGTCGTTGCCGAAAGCGTCGAAGGCCGGGCCTTGCTGCGAAATCGGGTCGAAGACCGGGCGAAGCCACACCCCGGGGCTCGTCGTCACCTGACCGAGCCAAACGGTGTCGCTCACCAGATCCGAGGCGCGAAGTCGCGGGGAGGGGTGGTTCCACCTCACGCCGTCCGCCGCCAGGCGCTCCTGCCACGTTTGGGCGACGTGCATCGCGATGGCGTTGTTTTTTGCCGACATGTTCGATGTCGCGACCACCTTTTGCATCGCGATGACGCCGGACGCGCCAATGGCCAGGACGGCGACCGCCATCATCATCTCGACGATCGTGTAACCGCGCTGATCGCGCCTGAAGCTCGGGGCGCCGACAATCACAACGCCACCCTCGCGGAGCCGTTCGGCAGAAGCAGCACGTTGCGAGTCAGCCCGCGTTTCGAGCCGTCCATCACCCGCCATACGTTGACCTGCGCCGCGCCCGTCATCGCTGCCCAGTTCGCCCCGGAGTCGACGCTGAAGAAGGCGCGACCCATGGGTGTGAAGCAGACGTCCAACCCGCCGCCGGGCGTGGCCGTGCCAGGGTTGGCAGCCCCTGGGGGCGCGGTGTTGTAGAAGACTTGTTCGTACTCGTTGAGCTGGACCTGGAGCTCCTTGTTCTGAACCAGGATGTTATCGGTCGCTGGGATCGCGGCGGTCCAAGTGTTGGTGGTGCAGTTGTTCACGGGCATGGGCTCGCAGCCCGCCGGAGCGGCCGGCCCGAGGCGCGCTTCACGGATCTCGACCCGGTTTCCCGCAAAGCGCACGAGAACCGCCCCGCCGCGACCCATGGCGCGCAGGCGGGCCGTCCTATAGAAGCCCTCGATGCGGTGAGCGACTTCTTTCGCGTAGCGGTCGCGCAGTCGCTCGGCGATGCTCGGACTGGCCAGCACGGACAGAAGACCGACGATGACGACCACCACCATCAGCTCGATGAGGGTGAACCCTCGACCGCTGCGACGAGGCTGGAGGAGGCGGAGCACGCCGGGGGCTGGGGACGGACGGGGATGCATGGGGAAGGTCCACCCCCACTGAGCAAGCCTTGTGCCGGCCTGCGTGGTGCCTGAGAGACGAAAAACCTCGCAATTTCGCGGGTTCGACGCCCGCTCGAGGCAGTAAGGATTGCAGCGCTATGTAATCGTTGCGGACCCCCGCGAGAATCCGGGTGTTCAGGGGGTGCGCAACTGACCCACCTCCCCCTACCCGACCGCAGGTTGGCTCCCCGCGGACTTTGCTCTCGGCCGTAGGGCGTTCTATTCGGCGAGACCCCTCAGCCGCCCGGAGACGTCGCCCATGATTCGCCCCAATGCTCGATTTTGGTCGCTCGCCGCGCTCGCCGCCCTGGCCCTCTGTGCCACCTCGGCCTGCAAGAAGTCCGAGCCCGATTCGAATGACCGTGGTCCAGCGCCACCTCCCGAAGCCACAGGCAAGAAGGGCGTGTGTGCCAAGGGTGGCGGCGAGTCTGGCGACAAGCTGACCGCCAAGATGTTTCCGCGCGTGTCCGATGACTATTGCATCGACCCCAACGGCGACACGCGTGCCTACGGCGCCGAGGCCGAACGCTCGCTCGAACAGGTCTGCACCGAAGAGCTCGACGGAGAATGCGAGGTCTACAAGGCCTACGGCCTCGAACGAGTCGTCACTCTTCGCTACGTCGACGGCAAAGGATCGCCGGGAACGGTGAGCGCTCGATTGTCTCGCTTCAAGACCGAAACCGGGGCTTACGGTTTCTTCACGCTCCGGGTGATCGCCGATGCGGATCCGGCTCAGACCAAACCCAAAAAACTCGATGCCGGGACACAAGCCGTCATTGGAGGGAGCAACGCGAACATTTGGCGCGGCAAACACGTGCTCGAGCTCGCTTACAACAACGAGCGCGAGGCGCCCGACGCTTTGCGCACGAGCACGGCGCGGGTGTTGCCACCAATGGCCAAGGCCGTGGGCGAAAAGCTACCCGGTGACCCGGTCCTTCCCCCGCCGGCCGCGAAGCTGCCGGCCGACGACCGGATCGAAATGGGCGTGAGCTACGTCACGACGGATCTTCTCGACGTGGCCGGCGTCGGCCCGGGTGCGATTGGTTTTCACCAGAAGGGGGACAAGCGCTGGCGCGTGGTGTCGATCGTGCGCGGAGACGAAGCGGCCGCCAAGGACGTCATGAAGACGTTGAAGAAGCTCGACTCCGCCAAGGAAGTCAAAGGCGTCCTGTTCGATGCGCTGACGCTCGCGCGTCGCGTGGACGAGGATGCCCCCCTCATTGGCTGGGTGTTCGGCCAGAGTGGCGCAAACGTCATCGGCATCGGTGATGAAGAACACGTGCTGTCGGCCGACCAGTCGGCTGACGAAGCGGCGAAGCTCAATCTCAGCGACGAAGAAAAGCTCAGTCGGCTGAAGGCACTGGTTGCCCCGCCGAGCGAGTGACCCATATTCTCGCCGGGCTTTGCACTTCGAGCTTTCGGAACAACACCGCATCCTGCGCTCGAGCGTTCGGGAATTCTTCGAGCGCGAGGTCAAGCCTCACGCAAAAAAATGGGACGAAGAGGAGCGGTTTCCGACGGAAATCGTCCCGAAGCTCGCCGAGCTTGGGCTGCTCGGTATCCGCATTCCCGAAGAGTACGGCGGTGCGGCGATGGACACCCTCGCGTACTCGATCTGCGTCGAGGAGTGCGCTCGCATCGATGGTTCATTGGCCCTCACTTTGGCGAGTCACAACGGGCTCGGCACGAGTCACATCCTCAGCTTTGGCAGCGAGGAGCTCAAGAAGCGCTTCCTCCCCAAAGCGGCAACGGGGCAATGGCTCGCCGCTTGGGCACTCACCGAGCCGGGATCTGGGTCGGACAGTGCCGGGCTACGCACGAATGCCGTGCGTGACGGGGACGACTGGCTCATCAACGGTTCGAAGATGTTCATCACCCAGGGCCGCGTCGGTGGCTTCTGCGTCGTGCTCGCGCGGACGAATCCCGACGTATCACCTCAGCGGGGCATCACGGCCTTCGTGGTGGAGACCGATCGGGACGGTTATTCGGCTTCGAAGGAGCTGGAAAAGTATGGGTGCCGCTCCAGCGATACCGCCGAGCTCACTCTCGAGAACGTGCGTGTCCCGGATTCCAACAGGGTCGGGGAAGTCGACGCGGGCTTCCGAGACACGATGGCGATTCTCGACCGCGGCCGCGTTTCGATCGGCGCGATGGCGCTCGGACTCGGGCGCGGGGCCATCGAGATGGCGACGGCTTACGCCAAGGAACGCGAGGCGTTCGGCAGCCCGATCGCGAAGTTTCAAGCGATCCAATGGATGATCGCCAATGCAAAAACCGAGCTCGACGCCGCCGAGCTTTTGGTCCGCCGCGCGGCCGTGCTCGCCGACGCCGGCAAGCCCTATGGCCTCGAGGCGAGCATGGCGAAGCTCTTCGCGAGCGAGGTGGCCACGCGAGTTTGTAACGATGCCATGCAGATCCACGGCGGCTATGGCTACACGCGCGAGTTTGACGTCGAGCGCCACCTACGCGACGTGAAAATCTGCGAAATCGGCGAGGGGACGAGCCAGGTTCAGCGCGTCGTGATCGCGAAGCACATGCTCCGCGACTGAGTTGGGTCTACTCGGTTCGCTTGATGACGTGAAACCCAAAGCCGGTTTCGACCAGACCGGAGATTCCACCCACCTTGAGAGCGAACGCGGCGTCGCTGAAGGGTTTGACCATTTGGGTGCGGTTGAATGCGCCGAGCTTGCCCCCGCGCTGCGCGGCACCGGGCTCGTCCGAGAATTCAGCGACGAGCTTGTCGAAGCTCTCGCCCTTCTTGGCACGCGCCAGGGCTTTCTCGGCTCGTGCCTTGGCCTCCTCTTTGCTTCGCGTGATGGTCGCCGGCGCGCGCTGCGAGCCCTTGTACATCACGAGCAAGTGGCTCGCTGACACCTTCTCGCCCCCGGGGGGTTGCGCGGCCGTCGGACGTGGTCGTGGCTTCGCCGTGGCGGCGGCGGTGGTCGTGGTCGTGGCGGCTGGTGCGGTCTCGGTGGCTGGCTCCTCCGCTTCCGCCTCGCCCTTGGGGGTGAAGACCCCACAGAAGCCCAAAAGCCCAACTGCGATGAGCCCGAACATCACGGCCCAGGGCGTCCACCAGTACTGGTCCTCGGCGTCGGGTTTCGCTGCCCGGCGCTGGGGGCGGCGCGCTTCGGGTTCGTCTTCGTCTTCGTCTTCGTCTTCGTCTTCGTCGTCCTCGTCCTCGTCGTCCTCGTCCTCGTCGTCCTCGTCCTCGTCCTCCGCGGGCGGCTCGTCGACGGGCTCGTCTTCGTCTTCGTCTTCGTCCTGGTCTTCGTCTTCGTCTTCGTCCTGGTCGTCGTCGTCGTCTTCGTCGTCGTCGTCGTCGTCGTCTGCCGGAGGCTCCGGGACGTCGTCTTCGTCGTCGTCCTCGTCGTCGTCGTCTTCGTCGTCCTCGTCCTCATCGGACGCGTCGACGTCTTTTCCAGCTGCCGTCACTCTTTCGAGCTCCAGCGCGTCGTCGTCGTTTTCGAGCTTTCTAACCATGACTTCTATGTCCTCAGCTGGATCCACGCGCCGGTGACCACGGCCTCCGGACGATCGCCGGCGTAGGCACGGAGCGCCACCTTGCCGCCGCCGAGATCGTAGCCTTCGGTGCGAATTTTTTCGCCGGGCCAGACCGGTTTCCGGAACTGTGCGCCGTAGCCTTCGAGCTTTTTGGCGTCACCGCCGGCGGAATTCTTGATCGCGGCGCGAGCGATGAAACCGTAGGTAGCGAGCCCATGCAAAATGGGGCTCGGGAAACCCACCATCTTGGCGAAGTCCGGATCCGCATGCAGCGGATTGAGATCGCCGCTGAGTCGGTACAGCAATGCTTGCTCCGGCAGAGTCGTCTCTTCAGCGGTCCAGTCCGGCTCCTTGCCGTCCGGGATCGACGGCGCGTCGGCTTTCGGCGGTGGCTCGCCACCAAACCCGCCCTCTCCCCGGAACAGGATGCTCCACTGCGTCTCGAAGAGCGGCTTGCCGTCCATCTCGGTGCTCGTGGAAACGACGGCCTGCGCCATCTTCTTCATGTCGTAGATGCCGTCGAGCGTGGCGGTGGTCTTGAAGACACCTTCGGAAGGGATCTCGTTCAACACCCGCACGATCTGGCCGCCGTGCACGACCGTCGCGAAGTTGCCGCCGGTCTTCGTGAGCGCTTCGCCAACCGGGGCGAACGTCGGGATGACGGCGAACGTCGGGTAGACCTTCGGTCCCTTGGCCTCGTAGACGTACTCGAGCTCGTCTCGTTTGGCGCCGATCCCGAGCGCATAGAGCGCGATCGATTTCCAGTCGTACTTGAACTCGTGGGCGTCGGTCTTGAAACCGACGGTCGAAACGTCGAGGCTCATCGCGAAATTCTCCTGGCGGGCGCCAAGAACTAATGGCCCGTGGCCGTCGCGTCAACGACGGGGCCTTTTTCCAGCGGAGGCAATCTGTTCGATGGGCTTTCTCGACACTCTCCTCGAAGCCTTCGAGCTGGGAGGCGCTGACCTCCGGGCCTGGGGCTTGGCGTGGGCGAGGGTGGCTCCGACGGTGACGTTGGTACCAGCGTTCGGATTGCGCGCCGTGCCCACGGCGGTGCGTATCGCGCTCGGTTTGGCCATGGCCATGGGAATCGCGCCCGCGCTCTCGCCGATTGCCGTTGGCGCCGGAGCATGGCCCGTCGAGCTGCTAGTTCAGTTCGCCAAGGGGCTGCCCGTGGCGCTGTCTGCCGCGGTCGCCTTGTGGGCGGCGACGATGGCTGGTGGCGTCATCGACAACCTACGCGGATCGCAGCTCACCGCGTCCATCCCTTCCGTCGAGAGCGGTGCGACTCCCACAGGCGTGCTGTTTTCGATGCTCGCAGCCCTCGCGTTTCTGGAGACCGGTGGTGCTGCGCGCATCGCCGTCGCTCTTTCGGATCCCGCACTCACCGTCGCGAACCCCCTAGTTCGGGCGAGCGCCGACATCGCCGTCGGCATTCAATTAGCCATCGCCGTGGCGGCGCCGGTGCTCGCGGCATCGGTGGTCATCGAGGTCGGAGGCGCCCTGGTCGCGCGGGCGGCGAGTCCGGCATTCATTCAGCCGCTGCTCGCGCCCCTGCGTTCGATCGCGATACTCGGGGTCGCAGCACTCGTGTTCGATCGCATGGTCGCGGTGCTGATCGGATTCGCGGTCCGCGTCCCGTGAGCAAGTGATCACAGATCCAGGGGACTAGAGCGTGACGCGGTACGCCACGTTGATGCCGAGCGACAGCACCTCGTTCGGCCCGGTGAGCGAGGCCTCGTCACCGAGTATGTCCGTCTTGGGTTTTTTGGGTAGGAACCATTCGCCGTAACGCAGTTGCGCTCCGAGCGAGAAGCTCGGCCCGAGCACGTAGGCGATGCCGAGAGCGCCGCCGAGCTCCCAGCCTTCGGTGCGGATTTGGGCGCCGCCCGCCGGCGCTGGACGGTCACTCTGGCCTTTTTTGGTCAGAAACTCGTCACTGACGACGACCAGCCCCCCCTGCAAGCCGAGGTACAGCTCGAACTTGTCGCTCACGTGCGGGTACCACCGAACACCGGTCCCGAGGTTGAAGTAGCGCCGCTCGTGCTCACGAGGCAAACCCACCGGGTCGTTGCGAGGCGGATCGGTCGTCGGCGTCAGCGCCAATCCGATGCCCGCCCCGACTCCGAACCGCGGGGTGAGTCGAAACACTTGCCATACCGTGAGCTCGAGGCTGGTGTCGCCTTCGGCGCACTCGGCCACGCGTTGAACGCAAATCTCGGCGCCGGGCAAAGTCAGCACGCCGACGCCGAACTCGGCCATGCCCCTGGGCCGCTTGCTCGTCGCGGTTTCCGCGGGCGGCCGCACGGTATCGCTCGTCTCTTGAGCGGTCGCGAAGCTCGCGGTCGCGAGTAGTGCGGCAAAGACGGCGACGCTCGCGTTTCGACCGATCACAGCCATCTGCCTCCTGGTTTCTTTTCGGCTGGTTCGGGGGCGACGCCCGCGTCGGCCGGGGGAGCGATCCGCGGCGTCTTCGTGGGCACAGCTGACTTGCGCGCTCCAAGCTTGGGGGAGGGGGCCGCTTCGGGCTCGGCTGTCCGCCCGGCGTCCGTACCGACCGGCGGCGACGGGGTCGACGCCACGCGGAGTGAGCGCAGCAATGCGCGCGCACGCTGGCTGCTCGGATCGAGATCTACGGCAAGCTCGGCCATGTGAATCGCTTCCTCTTCTTCGGTAGCACGAAGGGTTTCGGCGCGGTCGGTCAGCCGCGTTGCGGCGTCCCGCCGGACAGCCAGAATGGGTTCGGCGCCGGGCCAGCGGCGGAGGGCTGTTTCAGTGAGGTCCTTGACGTTTTCGCCTGGAGGGTCGTCCCACGCGCTGGCCGCCATCGCGGCTTTGGCGCGGTTGGCGTAGGTCGCGGGCGTCGGCCTGTCGTCCCGCTCGAACGCGCCGAGGGCGAACGCGATGGCCACCGAAATCGCTGCGCCGAAGACGAAGCTGCCGGCGATGAACGCGACGCGGGACGGCCCCCGTGTCGGAACTGGTGGCAAGCTGAGCGCCGAAGGTCGCCCCGAAGGCGGGGCGGGGGATGAATGCGGCGAAGGGGATGAGGGCGGCGCGTGAGACGCCGGCGCTGGGGACGATGGCGGCGGTCGAGAGGACCTCGGTGGTCGAGATGCGCGAGGCCGAGACGGCGGCGTCGAGGCGCGCCGTACTTCGTCCGCGGGCTCGTCGGCGAGCGTGGGATCTACGGATGACTCTGGTTTCGTCGGTGCCGGCGAATCGATGACCCGAGTGCCGCCGGGCCCCCGAGTATCTCGCGCGGTTTTCGTGTCTCGTTTTTCGTCATCGGTCGCCGTCGGCACCGAATCTCCCGCCGCCGTATCACCTCGCATCTTGTCCGCCAGGGCATCGGTGAGATTCAGGCTGCGAGTGCGCGCTATGCTTTGCAGCTGCAGCGCGCGTCCGCCGCCGAGCAACGTCGAGCTCGAGAGCAGGTCGTCGGGGCTGAGGCCGCTGTCGCGCGCCGCTTCGACGATGGCGCGACCGAAGGCGCGCGCGTCGCTCGCGCGGTGCTCGGGGTTCTTTGCGAGGTTTTCTTCGATGACCTTCGCGAGCGGCTCGGGCACGTAGCTCGCCCGTTCGATCGAACGCAGAGGAGGGGCCGGCTCGCTCGTTTGCTTGACGAGGATGGCGACGGGGTTTTCGGCGTCGAACGGCGTCCTGCCGGCCAAGCACTGAAAGAGCATCGTCGCGATCGAATAGGCGTCACTTCGCGGCGTGACTTGATTGCCTTGCGCACCCTCGGGCGAGATGTAGCGCGCCGTTCCGAAAATGACGCCGGCTTGTGTCGCCACCGAGCTGTCCGCCCAGTCCATGCGCGCGACTCCGAAGTCGAGAACCTTGACGAAGTCCGGGTCGTCCCCTCGACGAACGAGCATGACGTTTTCCGGCTTGAGGTCGCGATGGACGATGTTCTGTGCGTGGGCTTCACCGACCGCGTCGCACACCTGGAGAACGACGTGTAGCGCTCGCGGTAGCGGGAGCGAGCCGCCGGCCGCGCCCAGGGCGGAGTGCAGGCTGATCCCGTCGAGGTACTCCATCGCGAGGTACGCCTCGCCGCCGATGTCGCCGTCGGTCATGCGATCTACGTCCCCAGTCATCAGGACTTGCACGACGTTCGGGTGCACGAGCCGGCTGGCTACTTTCGCCTCGCGGTGAAAACGCGAGATCAAGCCCGCGTTCATCATGAGCTCGCGGTGCAGGATCTTGACTGCGACGTCTCGGTCGATGCCCGACTGGTGCGCCCGGTAGACTCGACCCATCGCACCAATGCCGACGAGTTGCTCGATGCTGAACTGGCCGGCGAGACAAATTCCCACGTAGGGGTCGTCGACGACTTCGGTTTTCTTGCTACCGAGGGGGGTGCCGTCCTTGGGGCAGAAGATGACGTCAGGACCGTAGGCTTCGCCGCACTTCGAGCACACCTTCGAAGCTTCCGACATCGAGCCCAAAAGTTAGCACGACCCTCGACCGGGTGGCCCCTTCTCGGTAGGCTCCGCCGCGGTGTCGACTGAGGAAATGTCCGGATTTTTGCGGTTTGGGTGGGCCCGCCCCGGCTCGTTTCTCTTGCTGCCTACCGCGGTCGTGGGAGTGTTCTGAGTGATGAGCGAGCAGCCCGAAGCTACCGCGGAGGAGAAGGTCGACGAGTCGGACGCCCCGACGAACCTCGCGGCCTATCGCGTGAAGCTGCCCGACTTCGAGGGGCCCCTCGATCTCTTGCTGCACCTCATCCAGCAGCACGAGCTCGACATCATGGACATTCCGATCGCGTTCATCACCGAGAAGTACCTCGAGTACGTCAAGATGATGGAGGATCTGACGATCGACGTGGCGAGCGAGTATCTCGTCATGGCCGCGACTCTCACGCACATCAAGAGCAAGATGATGCTGCCGACGCCCCCGGAGGAGGACGATGGCGCGCCGGAGCTAGAAGAGGACCCGCGCCTCGAACTCGTTCGCCGGCTACTCGAATACCAGCGGTACAAACAAGTGGCGTCCGAGCTCGCCGATCGCGCACTGCTCGGACGGGATGTGTTTACTCGGGGTCAGGCGGCGCCGAGCTCCGAAGGTCCGGCGCCGCTTGCGCCGGTCAGCTTGTTCAAGCTCCTCGAGGCGTTCCAGGGAATTCTCAAGAAGACCCGCGCCTTGATGGATCACGAGATCGATCTCGAACGGATCTCGATCGCCGACAGAATCAGCCAGCTGAGCGATTTGCTCCAAGTACGCAAGCGCGCTGAATTCGAGGACCTCTTCGAGAACGATCGCACTCGCGCAGACGTGGTCGTGACATTCATGGCGCTGCTCGAAATGGCGAAGATGCGCATGATTCGGCTCGCCCAGACCGCGTCCTACGGGCCAATCAACATCGAGCTCGCCGTGGTGGACGAACTCCCGGAAGAAGCGCTCGAGGCCGCACTTCCGGAAAAAACCGAGCTATCCGACGGCAATGTCGACGAGCGTTCGAAGGACCAGGAGCCCAATGGCGACGACTGAGGCAGAAACGAGCGGGACGGAAGAGTCGACGGAGCTCGATACTCGCAGCTACCTCAAGGGGCTGATCGAGGCTCTCCTGTTCGTCAGTGATCGACCGTTGACGGTCAAAGAGCTGGCGAGGGCGAGCAAGATCGATCGGAAGCGGGCCCAAGAGCTGATGACCGAGCTTACCGAAGACTACAAACCTCGTGGGCTCATCATCGAGGAGGTGGCGGGGGGGTTCGTGTTTCGCTCCGGCGCGGCTTATTCCGAGTACGTTCGCAAATTCCTCGCCCAACGGCCCGTCCGACTCTCACGGGCCCAACTCGAAACGCTGTCGATCGTGGCATACCGTCAACCGATCACGCGTCCGCAGATCGACGACGTGCGTGGGGTCGATTCGGGTCCCGTGCTCAAGGGGTTGCTCGAAAGGGAGTTGATTCGGATTCTCGGCAAGAAGGACGAGCCGGGTCGACCGTTGCTCTATGGGACGAGCGTGAAGTTCCTCGAGCTGTTCAGTCTCCAGTCGCTCACCCAGCTGCCCACGCTCAAGGATTTCAGCGAGCTGACCGACGAGTCGAAACAGCTGTTCGAGCGAAAGACCGGTGAAGAAGCACCCGAAGGGACGGTGCTTTTGCCCGAGGCCGAGGATGAGGCGTCGCCCGATACCGAGCCGGACGAAGCGGACGACGAAGAACCGGACGACGACGACAACGACGAAGACGACGACGACGAAGCGGACGACGAAGAAGCAGAAGACGACGACGAAGCAGACGACGACGACTAGGTAGCGTCAGTCCGCCTTGGCGGGATCGTCGTATTCCTCCGCGAGCTTGTCGACCGCGGCGAACAGCTCCGAATGCGCGAGCAGCTTTCGCACTATTGACCAAAGTCGCGGATCGTCGAGCATCGCCATTGGCGTCTTTGTCCGGCTCTTGCCGCGCGGTTTCTTGACGATGGCGCCGGGGCCCTTCAAACGAAGAGACTCCATCCGATCCACGTGCTTCTTGGTCGGGAATAGCTCCCCTGTTTCCCATGCCAGCACCGTTTTTTGCTCGAGCTCGAGGGCCGCGGCGAGCTCGCGCGCCGTGCAACGAAGCTCTTCACGGAGTTGTTTGATTTGCTCGGGTTCCACGCCGCGGCGAAGTTAGCACGCAACCGGCGAGCTCCGGCGACCGATGGGAGGGCATGTCTGTCATACGTTGGCCGCTAGCGCTCGTCGCCGCGGCGAGCTCCTGGGGTTGCCCGAGCCCACTGCCCGAGCGACCGGCGGCTGGGCGGGACGCGGGGGGGCCGCCGTTCGAGCTCGAGCCGCGCATGGACGCCTCGGCGGCCAAGCCCGTTTTTCGACTGCTCGTAGACCTCCCCGATGCCGACCCGGAGTCCGTACAGATTTTCTCGGGCGAGCTCGGCACGTATCACCTCGGGCGCATCAAGGCCGGGGAGCTGCCAGGCACGCTGGTCGATCGCCAGGTGGCCACCATCAGTTGGCGACGCGATGAAAGAACGGTCGTCGTGGCCCCGACGTCGGTGCTTGGTCGGGGCGAGCTCCTGAGTGTCGCGTCGCCACGCGGCCTCATCGGCACCGTCACGGTCACCGATGCAGGTTCGCCGTTCTTGGCGCGAGTTTGGCCCCCCGCGGATGCCGGCTCGACCGAACAGGTCATCTACTGCGTCGATGGCGGCGGGGCGCCTGACGAGGGGCCCGTCGAGCTCGCTCCAGCCGAACTCGCAGCCGGTATCGCGCGCGGCGTGGTCGAGACCGCGCGCCCGTTCGAGCCCTGCGTGCGTCTCATCCCCGCTCGCCCCCTCGCCGAAGGTGAAGTGTTGGTGCCACCGCCCTCGCACGCGGGCTTCCTGCTCGATCCAGCTCCGCTTCGAGGCGGCGGCGTCGACGCGTGGGCGCCGCGCAGCTGCGACTCGGCCGAGATAGCCCTCGGGCCCGGCTGCGCCAGGGTAGAGGACGACCGCATCGTGGTGACGAGCTTCGACGCTCCGTCGTTTTGGTCGCTGCGTGCGCCCAGATCTTTCGACGTCGCGTTGGGCGCGGCCCGAAGCTTTGTGCTCAGGGACCTCGAGCCCGACACTTCTGTCTTGCTCGACCTCGCCGTGCTCGATCCGTCGGGTCGCATCGCCCGCGTCCACCAGACCGTCCGAATGGGTTCCGCCCGCGGCCGGGTGATCATCAACGAGGTGCTCGCCGACCCAATCGGACCGGAGCCCGAGCAAGAGTGGCTCGAGCTCGTCAACGACGGGTCGATTCCAGTCGACCTCGAAGGGTGGGTGCTCGCCGACATTGGCGGGCAGACGCCGCTTCCCGCTGTCGTGCTTACCGCTGGCGAGGTCGCCGTCGTCGCGCGAGGTGGCTACGACGAGCGTTCGCCCTGGGATATTTCGCCAGCCGAAGGCTCGACGCTCATTCGCGTCGAGGAGCTCGGCAAGTCGGGGCTCAACAATGGCGGCGAGCCCCTCGAGCTGCGGGACCCCACCGGCCGGACCGTTTCGCGCTTTCCGCCGGTTCCGAAACCCAAAGCGGGGGTGAGCGTCGCTCGTCGGACTCCCGACGCGCCGGACGATGACCCGCAGTCGTTCGCGCGCCACGGTGGTGACGGGGCGTCGCCGGGGTCACCGAACACGCTCGAGTAGCGACGGCCGTTTTTCAGGTGCCCGCGATCGTCATTTTGGCCACGCGCAGCGTGGGCGCCGCCGTGGCTGTCTTCGTTTCCAGGTCGCTCGCGACCGCGTCGATGCCCTTGAGCATGTCGTCGAGGTTCGAAGAAATCGTGACCTCGCTGACGGGGAACGTCAGCTTGCCATCCTCGATCCAGAAACCCGACGCGCCGCGCGAAAAGTCTCCGGTGATCGCGTTGAATCCGAACCCCATCATTTCGGTGACGTACAGGCCACGTTTGGTCGAACTGATGAGGTCGTCGCGCGAAGTCTTGCCCGGAAGCAAGTGCAAGTTGCTCGTCGACGGCGATACCGAGCCGCCGCCTCGGCCGGCGCTGGCCGTGGACTCGCGTCCGAGTTTGCGTGCGCTGTAGCTATCGAGCAGATAGGTCTCGAGAACGCCGTCGCCGACGACCACCGTTCGCCGCGAGCGGAGCCCTTCACCGTCATACGCGCGGGAACCTGGCGCGCGCTCGAGCAGCGGGTCGTCGACGATCGTCACGAGCGGACTCGCGACCGGCGTTCCTTCGCGGTCGATTAAATAGCTCGACTTGCGCCAGATGGCGCCTCCGAGAATGCACCCGGCGAAGGTGCCGACGAGTGAGCGAGACACGTCGGGGTCGAACACCACTGGTGCCTCCGACGTCTCCACTTTCTTGGCGCCGAGCTTCGCGAGGGTGCGGCGCGCGGCTTCCTCGCCGACGAACTCCGTTTCCTCGAGTTGATCGAGGTGGCGGGCGGCGGTCCAATAGAACCCGCGGCGCTTCTTGCCGCCGTCGTCCTCCGTCACCGGCGAGACGACGAGGGACGCGTACGAGCCGCGTTGGGCGCCCGAGAAACCGCCCGAAAGAACCATCGCTGACGTTCCGACGGTGCGAGCGAACGTCGCCCCTTCGCTCAAGGTGATGCGCTCGTCGAAGCTTTGGGCCGCGCGCTCGGCGGCAATCGCTTTTTCGATCGCCGCCGCAGCGTCGATGGACTCGACGGTGGGGTCGAGCAATCGAAGCTCGGGGTGTGGCGCTGTGCACAAGAGCTTCGGGTCCGCGGGACCGGCAAACTCGTCGGGCTCGCTCAGCCCAGCGAGCATCATGGCGTCGTCGATGAGGCGGTCGAGGCCGCTCGGAGTTCGATCGCTGGTCGCCGTGATCGCCACGCGCTGATCTTTGATGACACGCAGTGCCACGCTCTTGTGTCCGGCTTCTTCGATGAGCTCCGGCTGCCCGAGGCGAACCTTCGCGCTGAGCTCCCAGCCGGATCGGGCGGTCACCTCGGCAACATCGGCACCGGCCCTCCTGGCGCGCTCGACCAGCATGGAGGCGAGCTCGAGTAATTCTTTCGACTCTTCTTCTGCCATCGGACGAGGTTAGTAAGACGGGGCCCGGGAAAACGCCACCGGCGATGTGTCAGCCGCGTCGCGGCGCTCCGCCGAGCTGCCTCAGCGTTCGGGCGGTCATCGTGACGGCGAGCACGAGCACGCCGCTCATCCAAATGAGGGCGAAGCCGAGGGGGCTGCCCGCGACGGATCGTGTGCCGAAGTCGCCGTGGAACTGGGCGTAGCTCGCGTCGATGGCCAAGCGCGGCGATGCCACGAGCAAGAACGCCAACGCGGCTGCGGCCGGTACCGCCGCGAGCTTCAGAAGCGGTGCGGTGCTCCGTGCGCTGACCCGTCTCGTGGCCACGGCGAAACCCGCGGGCACGCTGACTACGTCTAGCAGGACGAAACCCATGTCGACCACGCTGGGTAGCCGCGCCGGGTCGACGAGGTAGGCGTAGGACCAGTCCGCGGAGAATGCGACGAAGTACGCCGAGACCGGCGCGAAGACCAGGAGCGAAAAAAGCGCGACGAGCAGGAGACCTCGAGCCGCGGCGTCGGCCGTGCGGGACAGTTGCTCGCCGGTCGTCCAGGCCAAAAATACGCCAAGCATGAATCCGATGAGGGGAGCGATGGGAGCGGGCACGTGATCGCAGCCAATCACGGGATCGCGCCGCGAGGGAACGGGGTCTGACGGAAAACCGCGAGTTTCAGTAAGCGGGAATCCGCGCGCTTGGAACCGCCTGATTCTGCGCCGACCGCGGATCCGGGGTAAAAGCCCCGTGTGGACCCGAAGACCCTGCGCAAGCTGCTCGAGCAAGTGAGCTCCGGTGGCGTCGACGTCGACGCCGCGATCGAGCGCCTGCGCGACCTACCGTACACCGATCTGGGCTACGCGACCGTCGACAACCATCGCGCACTTCGCCAGGGCGTGCCCGAGGTGATCTACGGCGAGCCGAAAACTGCCGAGCAGATAATCGGTATCGCCCGTCAAATCATCGAGAACGGGCAGAACGTGCTCATCACTCGACTCGAGCAAGAAAAGGCAGATGTGGTTTGTCGAAGCGTGGCGGAGCTTCAGTACCACCAGGTCGCACGCGTCGCGACGTTCGAACAGGTCTCCATCGAACGGCACTCGTCGGCCCCGGTGGCGATTGTCACCGCCGGCACGAGTGACATTCCTGTCGCGGAG
>JAJDAH010000243.1 GCA_029261965.1 Polyangiaceae bacterium | reverse complement strand
CGGCTCGGGAGGGGGCGGCGGCTCGGGAGGCGGCTCGGGCGGCGGCGGCGGCTCGGGCGGCGGCTCGGGCGGTGGCAGTGGCGGGGTGGGCGGCAGCGGCGGCTCCAGTGGGGCCGCGACCGGCGGAGGCGCCGGCATTGGTGGCGTCGGCGGTAGCGATGCCGGTGGATGCCCCAGCGGGTTCGCCGATTGCAACGGCGACCCGAGCGACGGCTGCGAGCAGGACATCGACACCGACGAGGACCACTGCGGCGCGTGCGACGCCGCCTGCGGACATCAAACCGTCATCGCACGCGCCTGCGTGGCGGGACGGTGCGCACCGGCCTGCAGCGCCGGTTTCGGTGACTGTGCCGCCCCCACGACCGGTCCCGACGATGGATGCGAGAGTGATCTTCAAACCGCAACCGAGCACTGCGGCGCCTGCGGACGAGGCTGCGCCCTCGACGGCGCCATCGCGACGAGCTGCGTCGGCGGAGCGTGCGCTCCGGTGTGTAGCGCGGGTTTCGACGACTGCAGCACCCCGATCGCGCCGGCCCCCGACGACGGATGCAACGACACCGACTCGAACAGCGAGCATTGCGGCGGCTGCGGGCGAGCCTGCTCTGCCGCCGGCACCAGCGCTCGCAGCTGCACGGCTGGCGCGTGTACACCGACGTGCGCCTCGGGTTTCGGGGACTGCGCGTCTCCGGTGACCGACGACGGCTGCGAAATCGATCTTCAGACCGATGTCGCCAACTGTGGCGAGTGTGGCTACTCGTGCTCTCCGGCTGGCACTACCGCGACAGCGTGCGCGGCGGGTGTCTGCGCGCCGACCTGCTCGGCGAACCGCGGGGACTGCGCCACGCCCGGCGCACCGACGGCGGATGACGGATGCGAAGCGACGCTCCAGACGGACCCTTTGAACTGCAACAGCTGCGGGCACGACTGCCTCGGCGGCGGGTGCGTGACCGGGGAATGTCAGCCCGTCGCGCTCGGGGCCGCAGCCAATGGCGCCGACATCGCCGTCAACTCGACCCATGTCATCTGGTCCGGCGGCTCGCGCATCGACCGCATCTCTCTGTCCGGTGGCGTTCGAACCACCGTCCAGCTCTCCGTCAGCAATCTCGGCCCGATCGCGGCCAACGAAACTCACGTGTATTACGTGAGCGGTAGCAGCGTGCGCCGAAGCTTGCTGATCGGCGGCACCGCGTCGACCGTGCACACCGCAGCGAGCGCCGCCGAAGTCACCCAGGTGGCCCTCAACTCGACGCACGTCTACTGGTCGGAGTTCGAAAATCTCCTCGTTCAGCGATCTCCGCTTCTGGGAAACACCGCGTCCGTCGTCGTCACCAGCGGCGGATTCCCATTCGACATCGCGGTGAACAACACGTGGGTTTTGATGGCGAGCACTGGGTCGCTGTTCGGCATCAGCCGCGCACCGGCGGCCGGTGGAACCCCGGCAGAAATCGACTGGAACACCGTCGGAGCCGTCGTTTCGATGGCCAATGGCGTCGCCTACTACAGCCGGGGTATCGACATCTGGTCCTCGCCAATCGCGGCTTCTGCCCCGACGAACCTTGCCACCGAGTCATCCAGCACCCGCGGGATCATCGACATCGCCCCCGCCGCGCCGAACGTCTACTTCAGCTCGAGCGACACGGGCGCTGGTCGCATCGAACGCATCCCCATCGGCGGGGGCACGATCGATATACTCGACTCCTTCGCCGGGTCCCCTCCCCTCACCCAAGACGCCGACGCGATCTACTACATCAACACGGCGACCGACCAGGTGTACAAGATCGCGAAGTAGCGGGGCGCGCGGGCGCGGTCACTCCTTCTGCCCGCTCTCCCTCTCCACCTGCGTCCATCGGAACGGGCTCGCGAGCTGGGCCAGGTAACCGCGTGGGAACCGCTCGAGGCCAGCGACGCCGATTTCCTCCGGCGGAACTCGATCGCTCGGGAGAAAACGGGTGCCGAACACGATGTCCCAGAAAATCACGTTGCTGCCGTAGTTCGTATTGCCCTCTTCGACCAGCTTCGAGTGATGCCAGCGGTGGAGCTCCGCCATGCTGAAGAACCAGTTGAGCGGTCCGAGCTTGAGTCGAATGTTGGCGTGCTGAAAGGCGCCGTGAACCGCGGTGTAGATCGTGAACAGCGCGAGCACCCCCTCGGGGCAGCCCATCAACACCAGCGGAATGCTCTGACCGGCGAAACTGATCAGCGTGTCGAGCGGATGGAAGCGCACTGCGTTCAGCCAATACAGGCGCTCGGCCGTGTGGTGAGTTGCGTGCAGAGTCCAGAGCGTCGCGTTTTCGTGCATGAGGCGGTGAGCCCAATACGAGCCGAATTCGCTCACGAGCATCGCCAGGACGACCTGAAAAAAGAGTGGCCACGAGGTAGGCCAAAAATCCAGACCCACAGCCGTCGAGAGCCAAGCTGCGGCAGCGTAGAGCGCACCAAACGCGAGCGCCCGGAAGATCTCCGGCGTGATGCCCAGCGAGACGATGCCGTGCAGCACGTCGGTTCCGACGTCCCCCTTCGCACGATTCCATTCGCGCACGTGGGGGTGCACGCGTTCGAGAACGATGATGAAAAGCGTCGCGGTGACGATGACGCTCGGAACGAGCACGAGTCGGTCGATTCCGGCAGTGACGCCCCACATACCGGCCCCGACCGCAGCGCCGAACACGACCGGGAACGTGGCGTAGGTCAGCAAGCGCCGGCCCAGGGGCTCGCGCTCGGTGCGAGTTTCGAAGTCGCTTGCCGTCGTGCTCGTCATGAGGCTCTCCGCGCGCCGCTCCGGCGTTTCACAGGTCCGCTCTGGGACAACCCGAACAGTGATTGAGCCTGGCGCACGAGCGCGCGCTTGACGCGCTCGGCGTGCTCGCGGTCACCGAAGTCTTTGCCGAAGAATCGCCGATGGCCGGGTTGATCGACGAACGCAAAAATCATTTGACCGTACAGGAGCGCTATCGCTACGTGCGCATCGACGTCGGCGGGCAACTTGCCCTCGGACTGAAGGTTCTCGACGTACGCGACACCCATGCTCGTGAGCGGCTCGAAGACTTTCTCGGTGGCGTCGAAATCCATCGATTCCGCCTGGAGTGACGCCCACGTGAGAATGCGAGCCGGCTTCGGGTTCTCGATGAAAACATCGAACATCGTACCGACGATCTTCTGCACGGCCTCTTCGGGACCGCCTTCGAGCTCGAGCAGATCCTGAAACACGGCCAGGAATCGGTGGCTGCACAGCTCGCAAACCGCGATCCAGAGCCGCTCCTTCGAGCCCCAGTGATAGTTGAGCGCGGCGACGTTCACGTCTGCCCGCTTGCAGATCTCCCGGGTGGTGGTTCCGTCGTAGCCATGCTCGCTGAAAACGTCGAGCGCGACGAGGAGGATCCTTTCCCTGGTCGAGTCCGCGGGGCGCCTTTTCGGGGTGTTTTTAGCTGGCATATCTCAAGCGCTCGATTCAAACAACTGTTTGAATCTATCGCTTGAAAACGGCTCTGTCAACCGAAGAGAATCCACCCGAGCGCGCCTTGATAGGGTAGCGCCGCCATGAAGAG